>JBDSRU010000132.1:0-5837 GCA_039929145.1 Thermoanaerobaculia bacterium | reverse complement strand
GCTCACGGTAGGAACGATCGGCGAGGTGCGAGAGCGCCGTCGTCTCCCGGTTGACCTCGACGACGAATGCGCCGTTTCGCGCGGCGAGCTCGATGAGCCCGGCCGCCGGATAGACGGTGGCCGACGTCCCGACGACGAGGAAGAGGGCGCACTCCGCCGCAGCCTCCGCGGCCTCTTCGAAGACCCCCATCGGCAGGCGCTCGCCGAACCAGACGACCGACGGCCGCATTCTTCCGCCGCAGCCACACCGCGGCGGGTGATCGCCGGGGGCGCCGGGATCGGCAATGTCGATCAACGTCGCCATATCGGCCTCGCGGCCGCAGGCATTGCAGCGCGCATTCCAGATATTGCCGTGAAGCTCGAGGACCTTCGAGCTCCCGGCCCGCTGGTGCATCCGGTCGATGTTCTGTGTCACGACCAGTAAAGACGGAAACGTCGCTTCCAATCTGGCGATCGCCCGATGCGCCGCGTTGGGTTCCGAGTCGCGCACTCCGACATAGCGCGACGCGTACCAGTCCCACACCCGCTTCGGCTCGCGCGCGAACGCCTCCGGCGTCGCCAGGGTCGCGGGATCGAAATCCGCCCACAGCCCGCCGACTCCGCGGAATGTCTTGAGGCCCGACTCTGCCGAAACGCCGGCGCCGGTGAAGACGACGGTGTTCTCTTTGCCCGCAGCTTGCATGACATGAGCTCCTTTCGCGCCGGACCACTCGCCCAGCTCACACTGCGACACTCGTCGCGCCGCCAGCGCAAGCGCAGGATATAGAGTCTTACTCAGACAACTTCCTTCCCAGAATAGAGGTCTCGATTGAGAGCACAGCTCGTACGAAAGATCTCGATCGCCCTGGCACTGGTAGCGCACCTGGGCGAGGCCCAGCTTCCATATCTGCTTGCGGATCTGAATCCTTCGAACGCTCCGGCCTCTTACTACCAGCCGCAGCTGCTGGGCTCCCTCGGCGACACCCTCTACTTCACCACCGAGGAACCCTCGCTCGGCGTCGAGCTCTGGATGACACAGGGGGCCGCCGATTCGACTGCGCCGGTCGCCGACCTCTGCCCCGGGACCTGCTCGGGCGGTCCGACGGCGCTCGGCGTCGCCGGTGGGCGGTTCTACTTCGTCGCCCACTACAGCAGCTTCTGGTCGGATCTCGCGGTCTACTCCGTACTGCCTTCAGGACTCGATCTGCAACGCGTTGTTGCGCAGAGCGACGACCTTCGCCTGGCGTTTCTCCAAACGCCCTATCCCCAAGGCTACTTCGCCGAAGTCGGCGGCCGGGCGGTCTTCGTCGCGCTCCGGGAGGACGGCAGCAAGGTGCTTCTCACCTCATCCGGACGCGATAACGACGCGGTGCCCATCTTCCACTTCTCCGATGTCCTCGACAGTCGGTTTCCCCAAGGTCTGACCCAGGTCGACGCGTCCCACGTAATCTTCTTCCTGGCCCCCGGATACGACGTGCAAGTCGACGAGCTCTGGGTGACGGACGGTTCCACCGCGGGCACTCGGATCCTTCGCCCTCTTGGGGCGTACGCTCAACCGAGTAACCCTCAGAAGGCCGGATCGGCGGTCTATTTCCTCTCGCGTACGCCGACGGGAAGCAATCTCTGGACGACGGATGGGACCGAGTCCGGCAGCCTGTCCCTGACCAACTTCGACGATCCCACCTCTCGCGTGCCCTCTTTCGACGTCGGAGAATCGAGGACTTATTTTCTGGTCCTTTCCGCGACCGCCGGACAGGAGCTCTGGTCTACCGAGGGAACGCCTGCGAGCACTCATGCCGCAACCAGCATCGGCTACCATGAGCCTTTCGGCTCCGACTACAACGTGCTCGCACGTCACGAATTCATAGCGGTCGTCGGCAGCCGCGCCTACTTCATCGCCTCGGATGGCATCCACAACCCTCAGCTGTGGCGAACCGACGGCGCTCCGGCCTCCGCCGCCGTCGTCGCCGACGTCTGCAGCGAGAACGAGTGTGGCACCTCCTGGGTCGAAGTCGTGGGAGACCGAGCCCTCTTCTCCGGAGCGTCGAGCCTCGGTATCGAACCGATGGTCACCGACGCGGCCGGAGAGGTGGCCACCGTCCTGATCGACATTTGCCCTGGCGACTGTTCTAGCTATCCTCAAGGACAGCGCCGGCTGAGTTCCGGCCGCGAGCTCTTCTCCACCCGCCCACACGAGGCCAACAACATCGTGCAACTCTGGACCACGGACGGAACCGCTCCCCGGACCTGGAGTCTTCTGAACCCGGCGCTTGAGGAGATCTGGCTCGAGTATCCCGAGCCGCAGTTCGTCGACACGGACGACCGGCTCTACTTCGTGGGAACCTCGAGCGAGTTCGGTGAGGAGCTCTGGCAGGCCGTCGACAAGCCCAATTCCGCCACGGTCGTCGCGCGAGTCCAGGGAGTCGTCGAGGGCAGCTCGCCGCGCGCCTTCCTGGCTGGAGGATCCGAACTCTACTTCGTCGTCGATCTCGAACACGGTGCAAGCACCGCGCGGCTCGTCGGGGGAGAAGGCGGCCTAATACCGGACGGCGGTTTCGGTTGCAACGAGTTCTATCGCTCGGATCCCGTTGTTCTCGGGGAGTCGCTGCTCTATTTCACATGTTCCGAAACGCTCCGTCGCGTCGATCCCGGCGCTTCCGCCGTGGACGTCAAGTTCCTGGATCAGGCTTACAGCGTCCCCGGGGCCATCGAAATGGAAGGCCATGCGGTCTTCGTCGTCGAAACAGGAGAAGGCTACGAAGTCTGGAGGTCGGACGGGAGCAGCGCCGGCACTCTGCTGGGCTTCACCTTTCCCCCGCAAACCTCCTTCAGTGGCATCGCCCAGCGGGTTTCCGGACGCGCCGTCCTCTCCGCAAGCGGGCCTTCCGGTCATGGCCTCTATGCGGTTTCGCCGGCGGTTTCGGCGCTTCAACTGCTCGCGCCACTCGGGCTAACTCCGCCCACGCTGCTCTCTCCGCAAGACGGCCTCGGCTTCTTCGTGCTCGACAACGGCGCTACGACGACACTGTGGAGGACCGACGCTACTCCCGGCGGAACGACCTCCATCCTGCCCCTTGACGATTCCGCCAGGCTCCTCGGCGCCATGCGCTGGCAGAGCGGATACCTGCTGCTGCTCTGGAGGGGCGATGAGCAGGTCGACCTCGTTCGTACCGACGGAAGCACAGGAGGAACCGAGGTCCTCTCGACTCTGGCGCAGCGATTCACGCCGGTACCGGCGGACATGACAAGTTTCGACGGCCATGCGTTCTTCGCGCTTCCGGGGGCGGCGGAGGTGGGACTGTGGCGCTCGGACGGTACGACTGAGGGAACGGTTCGCGTCTGGACTGCGACGGGAGGAGTAGACCTCGACTGGTCTCCAGAGGTCGAATCCTCCGATTCGCGCCTGCTGTTCACGGGCGTCGACCCGGCCCACGGAGTCGAGCTATGGGTTCTCGATCAGGCCACCACCGCTCCCCGGCTACTGCAGGACATCCTTCCCGGAGCGGCTTCCTCGACTCCGTCCTCGCTCTTCCGCCATGGGGACAGCGTCTATTTTTCGGCCTCCGACGGCCTGCACGGACCGGAGCTCTGGGTCCTACCCCCGGCGGGCGTCGAAACCTGTTTCGTGTCAGAGCGCTCACTCTGCCTTGAACAGGGCAGGTTCCGGGTCGACGCCCACTGGCGTGACTTCGCCGGTAACTCGGGTGACGGCGTCGCCGTTCCCATCACCGGCGACACCGGCTACTTCTGGTTCTTCGACGAGGACAACGTCGAGCTGATTCTGAAGCTCATCGACGGCGGAGGCTTCAACGGCCACCACTGGGTCTACTACGGTGCCCTCTCGAACGTGGAGTACACGTTCACCGTGACCGACTCCGAAACCGGCGCCGCCAAGCGTTACTTCAATCCCGCGACGCGATTCGCGAGCTCTGGCGACATTGAAGCATTCGGTCCCAACGGAGCACACGCCGCCGGCGGGCCGTCGGAAGCGGTGACGCTCGCGGCGACACCTCCCGAAGTTTCGCTGGCTGCCTTCTCCGCTCCGCAGGGACTTCCCGGCGCCTGTGTGCCGACGCCGACGCGCTTCTGCATACTGAATGACCGCTTCTCCGTGACCGCCACCTGGCGTGACTTCGCCGGCCACACCGGCGTGGCCAACGCCGGCACCCTCACCGACGACACCGGCTACTTCTGGTTCTTCAGCGAAGCCAACATCGAGGTCGTGCTCAAGATGGTCGATGCCGGTACCTTCAACCAGCACTTCTGGGTTTACTACGGCGCGCTGTCGAACGTCGAGTACACGCTGACCGTCACAGACACCGTCGCCGGCGGATCGCCGCGGGTGTACCACAACGCTCTCGGCCACTTCGGCAGCTTCGGCGACGTCGAGGCGTTTCCGGCTCCATGAAAACGCTTCCGGGGGCGTGTCTCGCACTCGTCGCTCTCCTGAGCGCCGCGCGACCGGGCTTCTCAGCCAAACTCCCCGGCGACTGGGTCGAGGTGCGGAGCGCCCACTTCCTCGTCCTCGGTAACGTTTCGGAGAACCAGGTGCGCTCGGTGGCGCGCGAGTTCGAGCGCATCCGGGCCTTTTTCGCCAAGCGCATTCCGGGCGCGCACGCGACGCTTGTCGGCAATGCCAGCGCCTTCCTGCTCTTGTGCGAGAAGGCGGTCGAGCTCACACCCCAGAGCGCATCCCACCTAGACGGCCGCGGCGTCGCGCGCGCCGTCACCGGCGACCTGAGTGGCGCGGCAGCCGACTTCCATGCGGCGCGCGCCCTAGGCGGTCGCCCGCGCGCAAAGCGCGACCGCAGCCAGTTGAACTCTGCCATTCTGGGTGTAGAGCTCCAGACCTTCGATGACCGCGGCCTTGAGCGCCGCAACCGTTCCGGCGTCCATCTTGGCGATGAGCGCGCGCAGTGGCGCCGCGATGTCGGTCTGAATCTGCCAGTAGGCCTCCGCTGAAGGGTAGCTCCAGAGCATCGGGAACGACTCGACGTGGACGTCCTTGAATCCCGCGGCGACGAGCGTCCGCTCGAACTCGCCGGGTGGGGCGAGCCGGAAGAGCCCCGGCGCCGTCGGGTCGGGAGCCGGCAAGGTGGTGAACTTCGCCAGGATCCCCATCAGGAACATGAAGAACGGATTGGTCGCCGGCGTGTCCCACACCGCCGCGGCAAGGTGGGCGCCCGGCCGCAACACCCGCCGCACTTCGCTCGCCGCGCGCACCGGATCGGGGCAGAACATCAGCCCGAAACGGCAGGTCGCGCCGTCGAAGGAATGATCGGGAAGATCGAGCGCCTGCGCGTCCATCACGCGCGCTTCGAGGTTTCCCAGCCCCAGGCGACCGGCGCGATGACGGGTCGCTTCGACCATCTCGGGCGAGAGGTCGGTGGCGAGGATGCTGCCCGAAGGAGCCACTCGGGCCGCGGCGGTCGCTGCGGGCTCTCCTCCGCCGCAGGCGAGATCGAGGATCCGCTTGCCTGGCGCGACACCGGCGTCGTCGCACAACCGGCGCGTCAGCGCTGCGCTCTGCTCTTCGAACCAGTCGGTCCACTTCTGCCAGCCCGGAGCGACGGCACTCCACTGCTCACGCTGCTGCTCAGTCAGTTCGATGTCCTTGTCCATCGTGGCACCGTATCGAATCGGCAGCCCGCTGTCGAACCGCCTCAGGCGGCGCAGTGCCCTCGCAGCTGGACCCCGCCGATCAGGGCTCCGTGGCAGACCAGGCGTTGGGGTTGCCGCTCCCGAAGCCGTCGACGAAGATGATACCGATCGGCGCCAGGCAGGATGGATTGCCTGCGGCGACGCTGACGACGTGGCTGCGCATTCGGTTCGGCACCCGCTCCGGCATCACGCCGAAC
>JBDSRU010000131.1:0-9789 GCA_039929145.1 Thermoanaerobaculia bacterium | reverse complement strand
GAGGCGGAGCGGGTACCGGAGGCGGTTCGACGACGGGCACCATGCGACCGGGCATGAGAGTCAGCCCGATGAGTCCGCCCACCGGGCAATGCTCGTCGGTGTCGGAGAGCTGGTTGAGCTCGAGACGAAGGGCGAAGTTGAACGCCCAGTTGTTGTTGGCGCCGAACCAATAGCGACCACCGCTGGCGAGATCAAGGGCATCTTCGGGGTCTGTATCGCCTCCCTGGTTGAAGGTCGCCGCGAGCTCGGTGATCCAGTCGAAGCGATCATTGATCGAGGTCGAATAGCCGAGACCCGCCTGGAGCTCTTCCGAAACATCGAAGTGATCGGCGTCGCCCGGATCGCGATAGCCGAGGCGGGCGAGCCAATTGGATGCGAAGTTCCAGTTGAGGCCGACGCCGAAGCCGGTGTCGCCCGTGACGATTCCTTCTTCGTCATCGCCCGTGGGCAGCTCGACGAAAGCGTTCGCCGAAAGTGCCTTGCCGTCGGCCGCGCTGCCGAAAATCTGGTACTTCGCGCCGACGTGGATGTTGCCGATTCCGCTGCCGTTGATCTTGTTGAGGAATCCCTGCCCGTTGACGAAACCGGTGTGCCGGTTGTCGGAGGCGGAGAAGTCCTCGTACGGAATCATGGCGGAGAGCTCGAACCGGTCGGTCAAGCCGTATCCGACGCTGGCGCTCAACCGGTTCCAGTCGTAGTCCCAGTCATCGGTGAGCGGAGCGCTCACGCCGCCCGGAACCGGCGCGACCAGGCGATCCCAGTTGTTGTAGTAGAAACCGAGCGACCATTCACCGCGCGGCAGAGTCCAGCCGTCGAGCAAAGTGAACAGTCCGGTCTCGCCGGTCGCCGTGGGCGCCGAGTACTCCTGCGCGGACGCCGGAGCGACCCCGATGCACAGGAGCGCGATAGTCAGAATCAAGAGAAGTTTCTTCATTGTTCCTCCAAAAATGGGCGATGGTGAGGCGCTTTGGTCAACATAACTGGCTCCCTGCGCGGCTAAAGTGCATTGTAGAACCGAATCTGATTGTAACCCCAACAAGGAATGGCAAGTTTCCTGCCAAGCGCAGAATTCCCCGGAGGAGCCCGGACCAGCGGGCCTTCCTCGCCAGGTAATTGAGGCGACGGCTGGTTTCAGGCGGGCTGGAGGAGCTGGCCGACCCGATCGAGAAAGGTCTTGGCCTGATTGGGACCGAGCTGGGCGGAAACGACCTTTTCGCAAGCCCGCACCAGATCGAGAATGGCGTCTGCCCCGCGGCCCGACTCCATTTCGGCGCGGAACAGCCGGAGCGCGCCGTCGAGCTGCCCGGTCCGCTCCTGACCCGACATCAGCTGCTGACCGAAGCGGTAGATCTGGTCAGCGACCCGGATCTGCTCGTCCGCACCCATGCGCTGTACGCGATCGAGTGGCAAGCGGCGCAGATCTTCGCGCAGCGCCAGAACCCCCGCGGTGAGCAGCCCGTAGATGACCTTGCAGACTTCGAACGCTCCGTGACCCAGGCCAGCGGCGATCTCATCGATATTGCGCCGCTCGTCGACCTTGGAAACCACGGCCCACTCGGTCGGCGAGAACGACACTGATCCCTGCCCTTCCTGTGGCGAAAAAACCGGAACCATTCGAGTCGAGCCGATCTTCTTCGAGAGGATCTTCCACTCGTCGATCTGCCGCGCCGCCTCCATCAGGAGGTTGGTGTTCGACTTGTCGATCGACTCGATTTCCGACTCGGTGCCGGGAGTGAAGACGAACTCGCCCTGCTGCCAGCGCGCAAGCTCGTAAACCGCGTGCTCGCCGACGAGCGTACTCACAGCGGCGTGCGAAATCTGCCCCTTGCGCAGGAAGATTTTGCCGGACTCCGCGCCGTTCTTCAGCGTGAAGACTCCGGTCTTCCCCGACACGGCCACCAACTGAATGATGTCGGGCAGCGGCAACTCACGTAGCGAACCTTGAAAGGCCACGATCCCCCGTCACAACGTCAGCTGGTAGTTCAGTCCTGATCGTCGAGATACGGAGCGTAGCACAGCGAAAAAAAACGGGTCAAGCACGAATTGCAGGGCTAAGCACTTGATCGAAAACTACTTAGGGACGGTTGCGAGCTCCGTGAGCCGGCGCAGACTTTGCCGCTGCGAGGAGCACAGAGCGACCGCCAAGGCGTCCGTCGCGTCGGTGGGAAAGGTCGCACCCGAGAGCCCGAGCAGCAGTCCGACCATGCGTGCAACCTGGTCCTTCTCGGCCCGGCCACTGCCGGTGACGGCGCTCTTGACCTCGGCCGGAGAATACTCTTCGACGCGCAGTCCACTGCGCGCCAGGGTGAGAAGCAGCGCTCCGCGCGCCTCCGCCAGGACGAGGACCGAGCGCGAGTTGACGCCGTGGAACGGTTTCTCCATCACTGCAAAATCCGGGCGGGAGCGCTGCAGCAGATCCTCGAGACCGTCGGCGAGAATCTTCAGCCTTTCGGCCACGGCGAGCTTCGCCGGGGCGGACCAGCGGCCTGCTGCGACGCACCGCGCGGCACCGGAGCGGCACTCGATGAGCCCGTATCCGGTATGAAGGCTTCCTGGGTCGAGTCCGAGAATGAGCATCTGATTGTCGGTTGGCGGCGGCGCGTGAGGCGGCGGGAATGGCCCGGAACCGGCCGCCGACATCCCTTGGAATCCTACGCTAAACCCCTCAGGAATCAGCGGATCGCAGCGACACTCTGATTGACTCGCTGGATGCAGAGTGTTAGAACTCTCGCAACGTCACTTGAGGGAGTTCCGATGTCGTTGATCCTTGTCGTTGAATCGGAAGGTCGACACGCAGAGCGCGTGCGCGACGGCCTCGGGTCGGACGGTTGGCAGGTCGAAGTCGTCACGAGCTGTGAAGCGGCGGTCGCGGCAGTCGCCGACCGCGCCCCGCAACTCGTCCTCATCAACGCCGAGCTCCCGGGCGCGCCCGAGATGCTGCGCAGCCTGTCGCGCGCTCAGGGTGGACCCGGATCGATCGCGCTCCTGCCCGAGGTGGTGGGCAAGGACCTGGGCCCGCTCGACGCCGACGAGTCCCTGATCAAACCGTTCAGCGAGAAGGATCTGCGTCAGCTCGCGCGGCGTGTGGTCGCGAGCGCTCGCGCGCCGCGCAAGAGTGAGGCCGAGGTCGACCAGAAGCGGCTCACTTCGCACGAACTGTTCGGCGACCTCCTGGCTGAAGTGGAGAACGAAGTCGAGGGTGTGCGCGCCGTCCCTCCGCCCGTCGCGCCGCAAGCTTCCCGCCCCGCGACTCCCGCCGCGGCGCGCTCGGTCGAGATGGAGCAACGCCTAGAACGAACCCTGTCCGGCATGGTCAAGGACGATCGCACGGCGGCGCCGAAAAAGACCTCGACCAAAATCGACGACATGCTGTCGGCGACGCTCTCCGGACTCGACATGCAGAGGAAGCCGGCGAAGCCCGCGGTAGCTGAGGCTCCTGTCGCCCCTGCGCGCCCCACGCCTGCGGCTCCGCCAGCCGTGGCGAGCGCTCCCGCCCCCCGGCCCGCTCCCCCAGCCAGCGCGCCGACCGCTCCGCCCACACCTGCGCCCGTCATTCCGGTCGTTCCCGCGCCGCAAGCGCAGATTCCGGTCGTCGCAGCCGCAGCGCCGGCAGCGAAGCCGGCGATCAAACCCTCGGCGCCTGCCGTCGCTCCGCCGCCAGTCAAGCCGTCCGAACCGACGACCGCGGTGCGCAAGCAGAGCCGGGAAATCGACCTCGCGCAGCTCGACCAACTGGCCAAGCCACGCGCCAAGGAGAGCTCCACCGCGGCCAAGCCCGCCGCGCCGAAGGAAGTCTTCGCGACCCAGAAGATTTCGATTCAGCCTTCCTTCCTGCAGCCGCCATCGAGCGAGTTCGGGCAGTACACCTTGCTCGAGCGCATCGCGATCGGCGGCATGGCGGAGGTCTGGAAGGCGCGCATGAAAGGCGTTGAGGGCTTTCAGAAGACGGTGGCGATCAAGAAGATCCTGCCGCACCTCACCGACAGCTCCGACTTCGTCACCATGTTCATCGACGAGGCAAAGCTCGCGGCGCAGCTGAACCACAACAACATCATCCACATCTACGACCTGGGCAAGATCAACGACGACTACTTCATCGCCATGGAGTTCGTCGATGGCAAGGACCTGCGGTCCATCCTGAACAGCGCGCGGGCCGAGAGCCGTCCCTTGCCGCTCGCCCTGGCGTTGATGGTCGGCTCGCGACTCTCGTCGGCTCTCGACCACGCGCACCGGCAGAAGGATTTCGAGGGCAGAGCGCTCGGTCTCGTCCACCGAGACGTGTCGCCGCAGAACGTGCTGATCAGCTACGAAGGCGACATCAAGCTCTGCGACTTCGGAATCGTGAAGGCGGTCACCAAAGCTTCGAAGACGCAGATGGGAGCGCTCAAGGGCAAGCTCCAGTACATGTCTCCGGAACAGGCCTGGGGTCGTCCCGTCGACGCGCGGTCGGACATCTTCTCGCTCGGTTCACTGCTCTTCGAGATGCTCACCGGCCGGAGACTCTTCTCCGGCGAAAGCGAAATGTCGGTGCTCGACGCTGTGCGCGAAGGCCGGATCCAGGCGCCTCGCGATCTCGATCCGCGACTGCCGCTCGAAGTCAACGCGCTCGTGCTCAAGGCGCTCGCTCGCGATCCGGATGATCGCTTCCACTCGGCCGGCGAAATGCAGCGCGAGATCGACGGCATTCTGACCTCGCTCAAACCGGCACCGACGCAGGCCGACCTGGGCGCCTATCTCCAGCAGCTCTTCGCGGCCGAAGCGCAGTCCGGTGCTGCAGCAGCCGCCTTCTCGTCGGCGATGCCCGCGACTCCGGCTGCCGCCGGACGCGGAGCGGCGGGAGCGCTCTCGTCGGCGGTGCCCGCGCGGCCGGCGGAAGTCGCTGTCGTCGCGCCGACCGGTGTTTCCAGGATCGACGATCCGGATGCTGCGCGCAGCGGCAACAAGATGCTCTGGATCGCGATCGGCGGGGTCGCGGCAGCCGGCCTGATCGCCTACCTCCTGCTCGGGCGCGGCGCATCCCCCGCCCCACCGGCAACCGCCGATCCGGCCGGCACCGAAACCTCTGCCGCACCCACGGGCGAAGGCGCCGCCGCCGTCGATCCCAACCTTCCGACGACCGAAGCCGCGGGCGCCACGACCGGGATTGCTACGACCACTCCGCCCGCCGCGGGCCAGAACGTCGACCAGTTGGTCAGCGACGAGGTCAAGCGACGCGAGGACGAGCTCAAGAAGAAGTACGAGGAAGAGCTCACGCGGCGGAAGGCAGAACTCGACAAGCTCAACACCAAGCCGCAGGCGACACCACCGCCCGCGCCCACCGCCCCGACAACCGCTCCGGCTGCCGCCCCGATCGTGCAGGAAGCGCCGCCCGAAGCCGCTCCCGTGCCGATCGCCGCTCCCGTCGTCGAGGCGCCGCCGCCCGCGGCCGTCGTTCCCGAGCCGGAAGTCGAGGCACCGCAAGCGGCACCCCAGGCACCCGACGTCAAGGAAGGCGATCTCGTCCGCCCAGGCGCCGGCGTGAAGCCGCCAGTTCTTGTCAGCCTCACCAAACCAGAGTATCCTGCGATGGCTCGAAGGCTGAAAGTAGAGGGGACAGTGATCGTTTCCCTGCTGGTCGACGAGACCGGCCGAGTCGCCGAAACGCGCCTCGAGAGCGGCGTTTCGCAGAATGTCGGGATCAACGAAGCGGCGGTTGCCGCGGCAAAGTCAGCTGTGTTCAGTCCCGCCACCAAGTCTGGCGTGCGGGTGAGGATGTGGTACCAAATCAAGATTCCGTTCAAGCTGTAAGGAGAACGCATGAGCCTGAACGACCAACAGCGGAAGTTCTACGAGAATACCCTCTCCGTCACCAAGCAGGAGATCTCGGATCTCGATCGCCAGATCGAAGACGAGCTCGCCAAGGTGAAGGAGAAGCTGGCCCAGTTGCAGAATGCGAAGAAGGCCGCGCGCCAGATGTACGACGCCGCCTGCCTGCGCCTCGGGATTCCGAACGACCTCGAGGCGGAGGAAGAGGGCGCAGCCGAAATCTGAGCCCGTCTGTCCGCTTTCGGATCCGCGCATTCCGGATCCGCCAGGGGCGCCGATCGAATCGTCGACCGGCGCCTCTGTCGTTTCCTCCGCCGATATTCGAGGCGGGCGGCCTCCGCTAGCGGCCTCGGTCCGACATGGCCTGGTTCAAGAAAGACAAGAAGCCGAAAGCCGTTCGTGAGTCCCGGGAACGCAGCACGGTTCCCGAAGGCCTTTGGCTGCGCTGCGACGGCTGCCGCGAGATCGTCTACTCGAAGGAGCTCGAGCGCAATCTCCGCATCTGCCCGAAATGCGGATTTCACTTCCGCATCGACGCGCCGGCGCGCATTGCGCTGCTCCTCGACGAGGCGGCGCACAAGACGCTCTTCGACGAAGTCGTTCCTGCCGATCCGCTCGGATTCACCGATACCAAGCGCTACGCGGATCGCCTGAAGGCCTATCAGAAGGCGCTCGGCGTCGCCGACGCGGCGATCGTCGTCGCCGGAGCCATCGAAGAGATTCCGGTCGTGCTCGCGGTGATGGACTACCGCTTCATGGGAGGCTCGATGGGTTCCGTCGTGGGCGAAAAACTCACTCGTGCCGCCGAGGTGGCGCGCGACAGGAAGCGCCCGCTGATCATCGTCTCCGCTTCCGGCGGCGCGCGCATGCAGGAGGGGATCCTGTCGCTCATGCAGATGGCCAAGATCTCGGCCGCCCTGATGCGACTGCGCGACGCCGGAGTGCCCTACATCTCCGTGCTCACCGATCCGACGACCGGCGGCGTGACCGCCTCCTTCGCCATGCTCGGCGATCTCAACATTGCCGAGCCGGGCGCCCTCATCGGCTTCGCCGGACCACGCGTCATCGAGCAGACGATCCGCCAGAGCCTTCCCGAGGGATTTCAGCGCAGCGAGTTCCTGCTCGAACACGGCTTCCTCGATCTCGTCGTTCCGCGCCCCGAGCTCAAGGCGACCCTGGCGCGCTGCTTGCGGCACCTCGCCTGACGGCGAGCCAGCGCAGACCCGGCGCCAGCGTGGCCACGGCCCACGACATCCTCGAAGGGCTGGAGCGCTTCGGCATCCGCCTTGGGCTCGAGCACCTGCGAGAACTGACCGCGGAGCTGGGCTACCCCGAGCGCGCCACGCCGGCGATCATCGTCGCCGGCACCAACGGCAAAGGCTCGGTAGCCTCCCTTCTCTCTTCGATCGCCGGCGCCGCCGGGCTTGCCACCGGGCTCTATACCTCGCCGCACCTCGAGGTCCCGGAGGAGCGCATTCGGATCGCGGGCGACTCCATCTCGCCCGACGATCTCGCCGAGTTGCTGCGTGAGGTCCTCGCTACAGCAGCGCGCCTCGGTCACTCCAGTCCAACCTACTTCGAAGCGCTGACCCTGAGCGCCTTTCTCCATTTCGCGCGCCGTGGCTGCGACCTCGCCGTGCTCGAGGTCGGCATGGGTGGGCGGCTCGACGCGACGAATCTCGCCGACGCCCGTCTCGCCGTCATCGCCGCGATCGCGCTCGACCATCAGGAGTTTCTCGGCTCGACTCTGGACGCCATCGCCAGAGAGAAGGCCGGCGTGTTGCGCGCCGGCTGTCCCGCGATCCTCTCTCCGCAGGACCCCGTGGCGCTGCGCGCGCTCCTCCAGGAGACATCCGGCCGCGGAGCACTGGCGGTCGAAGTCGCACGCGAGGTCGCCGAGCTCGCGGTGGAGTTCCGCGGCCTCGACGGGCTGAAGCTCCGGCTGACGACGCGAACGCGCGCCTATGAGCTGGTGACGGCTCTCGCGGGACGCCACCAGGCGATGAACGTTGCGACAGCGCTGGTCGCGGCCGAACAGTTCGCGGCCGCCGGCCTGCCTCCGCTCGGCCGCGAGGCCATCGTCGCCGGAATCGCTTCCTGCCGCTGGCCCGGCCGTCTCGAGCCGATCGCGCTCGCGGGAACCGGGACGACCGTGCTCCTCGACGCCGCGCACAACCCGGACGGCTGCGCCGCCCTCGTCGCTTTTCTGGCGGAGCTCGATCGCCCGTTCACCCTTTTGTTCGGCGCACTCGCCGATAAGAATGTCGCGGAGATGCTGCCGCCGCTCGCGGCACGGGCTCGGCGAGTGGTGCTCGCGCGCCCCGCCTCGCCGCGCGCCGCCGACCCGGCGGCACTCGCAGCGTACGTTCCCGTCGGCAAGGACGTGACCATCGAGCCCGAAGCCGGATCCGCGCTCGAGCTCGCGCTCTCCGGCGAGCCGGAGCTCGTCGTCGCCTGTGGTTCGATTTTCCTGATCGGAACGCTGCGCGCTCTGCTCGGCGCGCGCAGCCATTCAGGCTGAAGCCGGCTTCAGGCCGGCAGGCGGCCGATGCGGCGGGCGATGCGCATCACCATCTCGAGGGCCTGCTCGCAGTTGAGTCGCGGGTCGACCTGCGAGCGATAGGCGCGCGACAATCCCGCCTCGGCCAGTCCGCGCGCGCCACCGATGCACTCGGTGACGTTTTCACCGGTGAGCTCGAGATGCACTCCGCCGAGAATCGAGCCCAGCCGCTGATGGATGGCAAACGCCTGCTCGAGCTCCTCCAGGATGTGCTCGAAACGGCGGGTTTTCCGGCCCTGCGGTGTCGTTTCGGTGTTGCCGTGCATCGGGTCGCACGACCACAGGACGCGGCGTCCCGCGCGTTCGACGGCCGCGACGAGCGGCGGCAGGCGCTCGCCGATGCTTCCCGCGCCGAAACGATGAATGAGCGTCAGACGGCCCGGCTCGTTGCGCGGCGAGAGCGCCTCGATGAGCTCGAGGAGACCTTCGGGGGAGGTCGCGGATCCGATCTTCACCGCGATCGGGTTGGCGATGCCGCGGAAGTACTCGACGTGCGCTCCGCCCAGCTGCGAAGTCCGCATGCCGATCCAGGGGAAGTGAGTCGAGAGGTTGTACCACCCTTCGCGGTGCGGAACGCGGCGGGTCTGAGCCTGTTCGTAGAGCAGGTGAAGACCTTCGTGGCTGGTAAAGAAATCGACCCGGTTCATCTCACCCACCTGGCGGCCGGCGAGAGTCTCCATAAAACGGAGCGAATCGCCGATTCCGGCGACGATCCGGCGGTAGTCCTCGGCGAGCGGGGAATGCTGGACGAAATCGAGATCCCAGTACTCGGGGTGGTGCAGGTCGGCGAAACCACCGTCGACCAGTGCGCGGATGAAGTTGAGCGTCAGCGCCGCGCGCTCGTAACCACGCAGCAGCAGCTGCGGATCGAAGGCGCGATCGGCGGCGGTGAAGGGAGTGCGGTTGATGAGGTCGCCGCGATACGCCGGCAGGGCGACTCCATCCTGCTCTTCGATGTCGGCAGAGCGGGGCTTGGCATACTGGCCGGCGAAGCGTCCGACACGGATCACCGGGCGCTGCGAACCGTGGACCAGCACGAGACTCATCTGGAGGAGGACCTTGAGCTTGCTGGCGATCACCGCCGAGGTGCAGTCCGCGAAGCTCTCGGCGCAGTCGCCGCCCTGCAGGAGGAAGGCCCGGCCTTCAGCCGCCGCGGCGAGCTGGCCTTTCAGCGCTTCGACTTCCCACGAGGTGACCAGCGGCGGCAGTTCCCCGAGCTGGCGCACGACGTCTTCGACCGCGGCGGCATCCCCGTATACCGGCTGCTGCTCGGCCGGAAATCGCCGCCAGGAATCGGGCGCCCAGTTGCCAGGCGCTAGCGCAGCGCCCTCAACCGGCGGCAGCGGCATGCTGAGGATCGTAGAGCGGAAAGCCTCCGCAGAGGAGGCGCACACGCTCGCGCACGGCGGCGTGCACTGCGGCAT
>JBDSRU010000130.1:0-7690 GCA_039929145.1 Thermoanaerobaculia bacterium | reverse complement strand
GGCCAGCGCAAGGACGGCATCGCCCAACTCCAGAGCGTCGCCAAGAGCTTTCCAGCATCGGACGAGGCCAACCTCGCCAAACAGCGGCTGCAGAGCCTTGGCGTTGATCCGGGGCCCAGGAAGTAGTAGAATTCCTTTTTGCCCGGAACGGGCCCACTCAGGATCGAAGGGAAAGGATTCACCATGGCGAATACCAAGTCGGCCAAGAAGCGCGCCGAGAAGTCTGCAGCCCAGCGGATCAAGAACAAGACGATGCGTTCCCGCTTGCGCACCGCGGTCAAGAAGCTGCGTGCGGCGGTCGCCTCGGGGGACCAGCAGAAGGCCAATGAGCTCCTTCCGATGACCATCAAGGAAGTGGACTCGTCGGCTCAGAAGGGCATCATTCATCGCAACACCGCGGCGCGGACCAAGTCCCGCCTGGTGGCTGCCTTGCGCAAGGCCCAGTAACACACCGCAGGCCCCTCGTCGCCCCCTCAGATCGGCAAGCCAGAAGCGCCTCCGGGAGTCCCTGGAGGCGCTTTCAGCGTGCGCTCAGGCCGCGCTCCCTGCCCTCTGCTAGAAACCTTCGAGCAGGTCGGTGACCAGGCTCTCGGCGAAGTCCTTCGCCGTCGCCTCGATGGCTGGCGTCTCGCGATCCTGGAATCCCAGCTCCGAAGCTTTGACTTCATAGCTGCTGCGGAAGAGATAGTTGTCGTTCTGGTAGAGCAGCGTCTCGGGCGTCACCTGCTTGAACTGCACGCTGACTACGATCGCGATTTCGTACTCAGTCGCGCGCCCTTCGCCGTCGAAGGTCACCGGGCTCAGCGTGAACGAGCTGACTTTGCCGGTCAGCAGCGCGTCGGCACCTTCCGCTGTGCTCAGGACTTCGAACCGATGGCGGTTGACCAGCTCGCTGCTGAGAGCGCGAGTCAGGATCTGGTCCACCTGACTGCGGGGAGTGCCATTCTCGAGCGGCACCAACTGCACTCGGCGGACCTCGACCGGAATGTTCGAGCCTCTGCCGACGAGCGCGTAGCCGCAGCCGAACAGGGAGACTGCGCATATCAGCAAAGCGGGAAGACGAAAACGCTTCATACCGGAATGTCCTTTCGCGTGACCAGATTCACCAACCGTCCGGGGATGAACACGAATTTCTGCAGGGCCCTGCCGCCGAGATGCTCCTGCACCTTGACGCTCTCCAGCACCGCTTGCCGGACTTCCTTCTCGCCCCAGGAGCTCTCCACCTCTATACGGTCGCGGAGCTTGCCGTCGACTTGTACGACGAGCAGGAACTGCTGCCTCGCGAGTTTCGATTCGTCGAGCACCGGCCAGTCGGTATCGAGCAGCGACTGGCCGTGACCGCGGAGCTCCCAGAGCTCCTCGGTGAGGTGCGGAGCCATCGGGTGGAGCAACCGCACAAGAGTGTCGAGTGCAGACTCGCAGCAGATCTTCGACGCCGTCTTGTCTTCCACGGCGCGGGTCAGACCGTTCAGAAGCTCCATGAGGGCTGCCACCGCTGTGTTGAACTTGAAACGGTCGAGGTCGCGAGTGACGCGCTGGATCGTGACGTGCCGCAGGCGCTCGAGAGCCTCGTCGGAGGGTGCCGTTGGCGGGCACTCTTCGAGCCGCTGCGCGACGCGCCAGACGCGATGCAGGAACCGGTAGGCGCCGGAGACCGCCTCGTCGCTCCATTCCACTTCGTCTTCGGGCGGACCGAGGAACAACGTGTAGACGCGCTCGGTGTCGGCGCCCATTTCGTCGATCAGGGGGTCCGGCGAGACCGCGTTGCCCTTCGACTTCGACATCTTCTCCACTCGCCCGGTCTTCTCGGAGTAGCGCGTGATCATGCCCTGGTTGAAGAGGTTGGTGAACGGCTCTTCGAACGGCACCAGGCCCATGTCATGAAGCACGCGGCAGATGAACCGGGCGTAGAGCAGATGCAGGATCGCGTGTTCGATGCCACCGATGTACTGGTCGACGGGCGCCCATCTGGCCGCCGTCTCGGGATCGAAGATGCGCTGGGAGTCCCGCGGCGACAGATACCGAAGGTAGTACCAGGAGCTGTCGACGAACGTGTCCATGGTGTCCGTCTCGCGGCGCGCCGGCTGCTTGCAACGCGGGCAGACGGTGTTCACGAAAGCCGCGTTTCGCGACAGCGGGTTGCCTTCGCGGCCAGTGAACTCGACGTCGTAGGGCAGCTCGATCGGCAGCTCGCTCTCGGGCACTGGAACGACCCCGCAGGCGTCGCAGTAGACTACCGGAATCGGCGTCCCCCAGTAGCGCTGCCGCGAGATCAGCCAGTCCCGCACCCGGAAGGTCACCTTGGCGCGGCCCCAGCCTCCCTGCTCCATCCAGGCGATAAAACGTTCGATCGTCTCCTGCCCACTCTCGAGACCGTCGAATTCTCCGCAGCCGCGGATCCGCCCCTCGTGCAGGACCGGTTCAGCCAGATCCCCCACCGCGACCGGATCTCCCGGTCCTTCCGGGTGGTAAACGAGCCGGACCGGGAGACCCTCCTGGCGGGCGAAGAACAGATCGCGCGCATCGTGCGCCGGAACCGCCATGATCGCGCCGCTTCCGTACTCCGGCAACACGTAGTTGGCGAGCCAGATCGGGATCGATTCGCCGGTCGCCGGGTTGATCGCCGACGCGCCGGTCGCACGTCCCACCTTCGGCGAGCTCTCCCCTTCGCGCTCGATGCGAGGGGTCTTGCGCACCTCCTCGATCCAGGCCAGGAGCGCCTCGCGCTCGGGGTGACTGGCAATCAGTCGCGCCGCGAGCGGATGCTCGGGAGCGAGCACCAGGAAGGTCGCGCCGTGCACGGTGTCGGGTCGCGTCGTGAAGACCGTGATCGACGCCGGCGCCAGGCCACCGAGCGCGAAATCGATTTCAGCGCCCTGCGATCGACCGATCCAGTTGCGCTGCATCGCCTTCACCTTGTCCGGCCATCCCGGGAGGCCGTCGAGACCGGCGAGCAGACGATCGGCGTACGCGGTGATGCGGAAGAACCACTGCTCGAGCTCGCGTTGCTCGACGGCGGTGCCACAGCGCTCGCAGGCGCCGTCCACGACTTGCTCGTTGGCGAGCACCGTGCGGCAGCTCGGGCACCAGTTGACGGGCGCCTTGCGCTTGTAAGCCAGCCCCTTCTCCAGCATTCGCAGGAAAAGGAGCTGATTGAACTTGTAGTAATCAGGCAGGCAGGAGGTGATCTCCTTCGACCAGTCGTAGAGGATGCCCCACCTGCGGAACTGCTTCTTCATCACCTTGATGTTGTCGAGCGTCCAGTCGCGCGGATGGATGCCGCGCTGGATCGCGGCGTTCTCAGCCGGCAAGCCGAAGGAATCCCAGCCCATCGGATTCAGCGCCCGGCGGCCCCTCATCCGGAGATAGCGATAGAGAGCGTCACCGAGAATGTAATTGCGCCCGTGACCCACGTGCAGGCGGTCCCCCGACGGATACGGGAACATCATCAGCATGTAGTACTTGTCGCGCGAATTCTTGAGGTCGACCTCCGACACGCGCTGCTTCTCCCAACGCTCCTGCCACTTGGCTTCGACCTGCTTGTGCTCGTAAGCGTTCATCGCCCTCTGCCGCCCCTTCCGGAGCCGGTGAACGCGGCGATCTCGAGATCCGCCAGCACCGGTCCGTGAATCGTGATCTGTCGCGTCGCTTCCACTCTTCCCCGCTCGCGGATCTGCACTTCGTAAGTCGCTGGCGTGAGGCCCAGGAACAGCGCCTTGCCGTCGCGCACTCTCTCCACCCGGCGGCGCTTGCCCGGGCCGATCAATTCGGCTTCGGCGCCGGAAAAGCCCGGCGCGATCACTCGCAAGGCCGCGGTGCGGCGCGCACTGACGTTGGCGCGGGCAAGCACCAGACGCGCCGGGGTCTGCGCCAGGAGATCGATCTCGGAGATTCCGTTGTCGCGCGAAAGCAGCAGCGCCGATCCCGGCAGCTCGCTCTCCACGACACTCGAGGCGAGCCGGAGGTAGGTCGCAGCGACGAAGTTCTGGCTCGCCAGCGGATCCGAGAAGACCCAGCCGCGATCGTCGTAGAAGACTTCGATCCAGCGATGAAACCCGGAACCCGGTCCGCCCGGAGCCTCTTCGACGACGTAACCGGCGATCTCGCGCGCCGGAATCGCTAGGCTATCGAGGAGCGCCACAGCGAGCCGCGCGGTGCCCGTGCAATAGGCCGATCGGCGCGCCAGAACCGCCCCGGAGTCCTGCGCCAGCGCGCGGTCGAGCTCGTAGCGGACGTTGGCGGTGATCCAGCCCAGGATGCGCGATACGGCTTCGAAACGGGTCCGCGCTCCGGCAGCAACAGCGCGCGCCAGCCGAGCCTCCGCAGTCTGCGCTGGCGGCAGCAGCCGCTCGTCGAAACCTTGCCGGCTGTCGAGCGGCGCCAGATCGACCTCGACCTCGGCGACCGAGTCCTCGACCACCAGGCGGTAACCGGCGTTGGAATAGGAGTCGACCTGGACGCCCGAAGGCACCAGCATGGTCGCCCTGTCGCTGCCGGTCACCAGGTGTGTCGCGGCAGCGAGTTCGCCTGCGAGCACACCTGCCCAGGCAAGCCCCGCGGCGAGTCCGAGAACGGCGATCCGCGAGCGCCTCACAGCGGCAAGACTCATCGCAGGCTTCCGGGCAGCGGCTCGCTCTTCATCAGTCCGTCCAGTACGCCGTTCACGAACCGCCCCGACTGTTCCGATCCGAAGCGCTTGGCGAGCTCTACCGCTTCGTCCACCACGACGAGCTTGGGTACGTCGTTCTGGTACCACATCTCGTAAATCGCCAGGCGCAGGATGTTGCGGTCGACCGAAGGCATGCGCTCGAGCCGCCAGTTTTCCGCCTGGGCACGAATCCGGTCGTCGATCGCCTTGCGGTGCTGTTCCGCGCCCTCGACCAGGCGTGAGGCGTAGAGGAAGGCATCCGAGATCTCGTCCGAGCGCGGCACGGCGCGAATCGGCGGCGGAGGAGTTTCAGGTTCGGCCTCCTGGGTGTCGGCCTCGTCGGTGCGCAGCTGGCGGATGTAGTCCTCCGGATCGAAGGTGCGGAGGACGTCCGCCAGCGCCGATGCTCCCAGATCGTGCTGGAACAGCATCTGCAAGGCCATCTCTCTCGCCATCCTGCGCTTACCCACGGATAGGACCCCTCTTCAAAGAGCCGATCCGCCCTTGCGGACGAACCTCGATCTCGATCGACTCGCTTCTGGAAGCGAAGTCAGGTGCGCAGCCGCGCCACCAGACTCGCCATTTCGAGGGCCGCAAATGCGGCCTCTTCGCCCTTGTTGCCTTCTTCGCCGCCGGCGCGTGCTTCCGCCTGCGCCATCGTCTCACAGGTCAGTACGCCAAAGGTCACCGGCAGCTCGCGTCGCAGAGCGACCTCGGCAATACCGCGGCTGCACTGCTCGGCGATGACTTCGAAGTGCAGCGTCCCGCCGCGGATCAGCACCCCGAGAGCGATCAGGGCCGAAAAGCCGCCGCGCCGAGCGAGTTCATCCAGCGCGACAGGAATCTCCCACGCACCCGGAACGCGCACCACCGCGATATCGGCCTGCGCGACGCCGTGTCCCCGGAGAGCGCCCTCCGCGCCGGCGAGCAGCCGGTCGACGACCGCGCCATGGAAGCGCGCCGCGACGATGCCGAAACGCCGCCCTGTACCGTCCAGAGAGAGGCTGTCAGGTGCCCCGGAGTTCACGATTAACCCCTTTCAAATGAGAACTCTACGAACTGTGCACGAAGACTGTCAACGCTTCCGGAGCCCGCCGGGCGCGGATGGGGTCAGAGATTCCCGCCGCGCGGCTGGAGGTGGATCTCTTCGACGCTGGCGGTAGGGTCGGCCTCGAGCGCCCAGACGATCGCCTTCGCCACCGCCTCAGGAGAGATCATCGAGGCCCGATTCCACTCCCCCGGAACCCCCTCCCAGAGCGGACTGTCCGTCGCTCCCGGATAGATCTCGGTGAGCCGCACGTCAGAGCCCGCAAGCTCCTCGCGCAACGCCGCCACCGCGCCGCGCAGACCCCACTTGCTGGCACAGTAGGCGGACCAGTCCGGAAACCCCCGCTTCGCGGCCACCGAGAGAAGCGCAAACAGGTGTCCACCACGTTCGCGAAGGCCGGGAAGACAGGCTCGGTAAAGGAAAAGTGCCCCCAGCAGGTTGGTCTCTATCGACTCGCGCAGCGTCTCGGGCGGAAGTTCCGCAAACGGCGCGATGCGCGCGATCCCCGCCGAAGGGACGACGACCTGCGGCGCGAAACCGGCCGCTCGCGCCCGCTCGACTGCCGCCTGCACCGCCCCCACATCGCGCACGTCAGCGACCACGGCTATCCCTTTACCGCCCGCGACGCGAAGCGTCGCGTCGATCGGCCCGGCACTGCGGCCGAGAAGGACCAGCGGATGCCCTCGTTTTCCCAGCGCCAAAGCCACCGCCCGGCCGATACCTGAGCCTGCACCGGAGATGACCGCGGCGCCGAGGTCCCGAGGCGCGGAAGCTCGCGCCGGAGCGACCAGCGTGTCGGCGTCGTCGGCGTCGGAGGAGGTCACTGTGCTGTGGAGAGGAAAAAAGCGAGAGAAAACTGGTCGGGACGCCGGGATTTGAACCCGGGACCCCCTGAACCCCATTCAGGTACGCTACCAGACTGCGCCACGTCCCGACCGAAAGCTGAACTGTTTAGCGGGGATGCTTCTCGAGAATCGCGAGGGCGGCGCGGGCTTCCGCGAGCGCCTCCTCCACGCCTCGAAGAAAGGTTTCTATCCGGTCGGGAGATCCGGTGTCAAGCCGAGCCGGCGCTTCGCCGGCGATTTCATCTTCCGCCGCAAGCTCCGCGCTCTCCGATTTCGCTGTCGGCGGATCGGCATCGAAGAGGCTCGGCTTCGAAGCACCCGCCTTGGACTCTGTGCCCGCCTCGACCTCGCGCGACTCGAGCTTCTTCTTGGCGCCCGCGATGGTGTAACCCTCGTCGTAAAGCAGCTCCTTGATGCGGCGAATGGTCGCGACCTCGGCCTCGGCGTACACCCGCTGACCCGACTGGCTCTTCGCGGGATGGAGGGCGATGAACTCGGTCTCCCAATAGCGCAGCACGTAGGGCTGGATATCGAGGAGCTTGCAGACTTCGCCGATCTTGGAGCCCTTCTTCGCGCTCATGACTGAAATGGTTTCCTGCGCCGAATCCTATGGCAGCGCGAGCGCTCGCGTCGAGCGAGTCCGGGAGCGACCCCCGTCACTTTGTGCGCGACCGGATCACCAGCCGCACCGGGATGCCTTGCAGCTCCATGCGTTCGCGCAACCGGTTCTCGAGGTAGCGCCGGTACGGATGGCTGTGCGGCAGCGTGCGGTTGGCGAAAATCATGAACGTCGGGGGACCTGACGACACCTGCGCCGAATAGTAGACCTTCCACGGGCGGTGGTTCACGGTCGGAGGAGAGTGCGCGGCGATGGCGTCTTCGATCAGCCGGTTGAGCTCGCCTGTCGTGAGCTGGGCGCGGAAGCGCGCCCGCGTCTCCTCCACCAGGGGAAAGATCTTCTCCACCCCGCGGCCGGAGAGCGCCGAGAGATTCACCCGCGGCGGATCGGCGAGAATCTCCGCCAGCCGCGGCCAGCTCGAGTCGAGCCGCTCGCGCGACAGATCGTCGAGCAGGTCCCACTTGTTCATCGCCACGACCGCGGCGCGGCCGGCCTCCCAGATCGCGCCGGCGATCGCCAGGTCGCTGCTG
>JBDSRU010000129.1:0-3023 GCA_039929145.1 Thermoanaerobaculia bacterium | reverse complement strand
AACAGCCAGGGACGGCGGAGGACACCGTCCGTCTGAAGGCAGTGCTCGAAGACTTCAGCCGCGAGGTCACCGCCTGGCTCGCTCGCGCCCTGCCTCGGTACCACCAGGCGGCGCGCCTCGGACCGCTTCGGCATCACCCTGCCGGACACGTCGACCTACGACCAGTTGATGATGCGCCTGCACTTCTTCGGCAAGACCGATCCTTGCCTGCAGGAGCAAGCGCCCACGACTTACTGGGCCTTCCCCCCAGGCTCGGCCTGGGTGGTGTTTTCCGACCTGGTCAGCCATGCGGTCGTCGGCGGTCAGTTTGCGATCGACCAGACCTACCTGGTGCCGCCGCATGCCTTCGCCGAGCCCGAACGCTCCACCCGCGCGGTGATCGAACGATTCTGGGCGGGCAAGCGGGCGGCTTTGCCTCCGCAGTAGTCGCCTGGAGGGCAAGAGTTCCGGCCCCGTCCGAAAGCGATCCATCCCTTGGCGCAGGTCAGCGTGGCGGCGGGGCGATACGCATCGGCCCCCGTCCAGAGACGGAAAGCGAAGGAGCTAGCGCAGCAGCGCGTCGACGTTCGGCAGGTGCTCGAACTTCGAGAAGGTGCCCTCCTCGGCGATCTCGGTCGCGGCGGCGAGGAAACCGGCCCAGGCGGTGCGCGCCAGGGTTCCGCCGACGCTGATGCGCCGGACGCCCATCGCCGCCGCTTCTGCCACCGTCAGGAACGGTGCATTGATGAGCAGATTGAGCGGCCTGGGCGCGACCGCGGCGACGAGCGTGGCGATCTCGGCGGCGGTCGTGATGCGCGGCGCGTAGAGGCAGTCGGCGCCGGCTTCAGCGTAGGCAGAGAGACGCCGGGCGGTCTCGTCGATGTCCGGACGCCCCCAGAGGAACCCTTCGGATCGTCCGGTGAGAACAACGCCTGTACCGCTCTCATCAATCGCCGACCGCGCCGCCCGGATCCGCTCCACGGCGAGCTCGAAATCGTAGAGCGGGTCGGCTTCGTCGCCGGTAGAGTCTTCGATCGAGAGCCCGGCGATCCCGGTGGCCGCGGCCAGCTTCACGTGCTCGGCGACGCGCTCCGGTTCGACCGCGAAACCGCCCTCGAAATCGGCGTTGACCGGCACCGAGACCGCCGCCGCGACTGCACGGAGATGGGCGAGCGCCTCGTCGAGCGAGACCCGGTTGTCGCTCCGGCCCAGAGTCCAGGCGAAGCCGGCGCTGGTCGTCGCCAACGCCGGGAAGCCGAGCTGCTCGATCGCGCGCGCGCTACCCGCATCCCACGGATTGGGCATGACGAAACAGCCGGAGGCGTGAAGGCGATGAAAGGTGACGACGCGGTCGTCCGGAGTATGTAGAGCGGGCATCCCGGAAGCATACGGCGGGCGCAGGAGAGCCGGTGACGTTCCCGCTTCGCCGATTCCCCCAGCTCCGAAAGGGGCAGGAGAGGGTGCCAGGCGGACACCCTGACTGCGAGTCCTCTCGAGCCACTTCCCTCCGTCGCTTCAGTGCCCGATCGCGGCGAAGTCGATGAAGCCGCGTTCGACGTCGGTGGAGATCAGCTTGACGTCGACGCGATCGCCGACGTCGAGGCCTTTCGACCCCTGGCTGACCCTGCCCTCGACCGGCGGCGACAGGAGGCGCACCCAGGTGCCCTTTTCGGAGGCGCCGGTGACGATCCCGTCGAAGCGCTCGCCGATGCGTTGCTCGAGCAGCATCGCCGCCGCCGACTTGCGCACCTGGCGCTCGACTTTGGTGGCGTCGTCTTCCTGCTCGGTGCAGTGCGCCGCCAGCGCAACCAGCTCGGCCATGGAGTAGGGGCTCGGTGCTCCGGCGAGCGCCGCCTTCACCAAGCGCTGAGTGATCACGTCGGGGTAGCGCCGGTTGGGCGCCGTCGAGTGCGTGTAGTCGCGGGCCGCGAGTCCAAAATGCCCGACGGTGGCGGCTCCCGGTGTGTCGACCGCGTACTCGCCCGACCCCATCAGCTTGACGACGGTGAGCGAGAGGTCCGGGAAACGCAGCGGATCGGCCTTCTTTCTCTTGCACAGGAACGCCTCGAGGGCAGCCGCATCGGGCTCGGCCGGGAGAACTTCGCCGGTCTCATGCGCCAGGGCGACGATGCGGCTCCAGCGCTCCGGCGAGCGCAGCACGCGGCGGATCGACGGCAGTTTGTGTCCCTCGAGAAAGCGCGCCGTCACGCTGTTCGCCGCGATCATGAAGTCTTCGATCAGCTGACGGCCCCGATTCTTGAGCTGCTGCTCGAGTCCGCTGATCTGGTCGCCGTTCCACACCGCGTGCGATTCGATCGTCTCCAGGTCGAGCGCGCCCTGGCGATGCCGCACCTCACGCAGCTTCTGCGCCGCGGCGTCCTGCCAGCGCACGTTCTCCTCGAGGCCGGCAATCGCGGCCAGCGCCGCCGGCGCCGGCGAGGCTGTTTCGAGCCACGCCGAGACGCTGTCGTACGCCAGCTTGGCGTGATTGCGGACCGTGGCGCGATAGACGTCGAAGTCGCCCAACCCGCCGTCTGGTGTCACGACGAATTCGGCCACCACCGCCAGCCGGTCCTCGTCCTGGCGGAGGGAAGTGAGATCGGTGGAGAGGCGCTCCGGCAGCATCGGATAGATCCTGGCTGCCGTGTAGACCGACGTCGTGTTGACGGCGGCGTGGCGGTCGATCGCCGATCCGAGGGTGACGAGCGCGTCCACGTCGGCGATGGCGACGCGCACCAGCGTCGCGCCGTCGCCGCGCAATTCGCCGACCGTCAGCTGGTCGAGATCACGCGAGTCGTCGTTGTCGATCGAGCACCAGAGGAGAGCGCGCAGGTCCTGCACGGCGGGAGCGGTAGCGGGACCAGCGATGGCCTCGATCTCCCCGGCAACCGCGGGTGGAAATTCGGGTTCGAGTCCGCGCTCCCGCATCACCCGGTCTGAAATGCGCTGCAGGTCTTCACGGTCGTGCCGGCGTCGTGTCATGACGGGAGGATAACCCCTGACGGACGACTCCGGCCCACACCTTGGATTACTGGCTCGCCAGC
>JBDSRU010000128.1:0-5660 GCA_039929145.1 Thermoanaerobaculia bacterium | reverse complement strand
GGCCGGCTGGACATGATGCTCGTCGCCGAGGCCGGCCATCGCCGCATGCAGCATCGGCGGAGTGAGCTTGCCGTCGGCGGTCGGGAGGTCGATGAGCTTGGCACCGGTGAGGAGCTCCGGCGCTCCGCACTCGTCGACCTGGATGTGCGCCTGCGCCGAGCAGATGACGGCCTGCCAGGGTCGCGTGAGGGCGCGTAGCGAGAGGACGTTGGCGCCGGTCCCGTTCCAGACCGGGAAAACCGCCGTCTCGTCTCCAAACTGCGCGCGAAACCAGGCGACGGCGCGCGCCGTCCAGGCGTCGTAGCCGTAGGCCGGACTTGGACCCAGGTTGGCGTCGCGCAGGCCGTCAAGGACCGCCGGATGAACCGGCGCGGTGTTGTCGCTGGCGAATTCGCGTGGCAGGTTCATCGGCTCCGCTCCGGATTCATTCGACTGCACTCGCTGCCACCTTGTCGGCGTAGGACCAGCCGGAGTGGCCCTTCGCCTTCGGCTTCACCTGGGAGTCTCCGCGGACGATCTGAAGTATAGCGGCCGGACCGGAACGGTCACGGCGCACCGCTGATGGATGGCGGTCCGATTCCTGTACTGTTCCGGCGCACGAGGAGAGGGCAGCGACCCATGGGTGAGAGCGGGGAAGTCGGCGCACGAAGGGTGGAGAGTGCTGACGCTCCCGGGCGAGTCCTCCGCCGCATCCTGACGGTGGGTGTGGAGCCGGAGCTCTACGCCCGGATCGAGGCACTGCTCAATCGCTCCTACTTCGAAGTCGACAAGGTGCCTCGTGGCGAGAGCGGGAGGGTCCTTTGTGCGGCCATCGCCTTCGATCTCCTGCTGGTCCGCTACCCCCTGCCCGACATGGAGGTGCCTGAGCTCCTCGCCGCCGTGAGGAGCCCCGGATCGCTGAGCTCCGGGAGTCAGGTCGTTCTCCTCGCGGAAGCGCTGGACCTCCCATACGCGCTGAGCCTGGTCGGCGCGGGCGCCGACAAAGCCATGGCGGCGGACGAGACCGGCGAGATCGTCGGCGCGGTCGCCGCGCGTCTCCTGCATGTTGCGCCCAGGGTCGCCTCTCGTGTCATGGTGCGGCTCCAGGCCCGGCTCGGCGACGGTGAACGCCAGGCGCTTTGCCAGACCGGCGACCTTTCGTCGAGTGGGTTCTTCGTGCGCACCGACGAGCGCTATCCGCTGGGGTCGAACCTGAGCTTTCAGCTTCAGCTTCCTGGGGAGCGCGACGCCGTATCCGGCTCGGCGACGGTGGTGCGATTTGCGCAGGACGGGCCTGGGAGATTCGCCGGCATCGGCCTGCGTTACGTCGATTTTCGCGACAGCAGCGAAGCGCGATTGCGCGCTTTCCTCGACCGAGCGACGTAGGTCTGCCGGGGTGCCTCTTCGGCGAGCCCGAACGATGCATGAAGCTCCGTAGCGAGGGGTGGAGACAGCCGTGGAGGCAAGGCGCGCGACAGGAGGGCGACGAAGGCGTACTCGTACACTACGTCGAGGAGCCCGACCCAGCGCAACGCAGCAGACATGGACGTATCCGCTCCGCAGTAGGAGTGTTCATGCATGGTTCGGGCTAGGATAGAGATCCATGCTGGAGCTCCTCAAGCCCCCGAAGTCGATGCCCCAGAGCGAGGAGTCCGAGCGCGCGGTGCTCGCGGCGGTGCTGCTCGACCCCCGGCTTCTGCCGACGGTTTCCGGACGCCTCAAGGCGGAGGATTTCCACACCGAGCGCCACCGGCTGATCTATACCGTGATGCTCGAGCTGCAGGACAACCAGGTGTCGATCGACCTGCGCACCGTGCAGGCGAAGCTGGAGCAGAAAGCGGCTCTCGAGAGCGCTGGTGGCCTCGCCTATCTCGCCGGCCTCGATGTCGATCTGCCCGACCTCGGCCGCTTCGAGCACTACGTCGAGATCGTCAAGGAGCGCTCCGTACGGCGGCGGCTGATCGACGTCTGCCGCGAGATCACCCGCGACTGCCTGGACGGCGGCGTCGATGCCCAGAAGGCGCTCGACCGCGCCGAGTCGGCGGTCATGGCGCTCGGCGAAGAGGCGGTGCGGCGAGGTTTCGTGCCTTTCGATCGCATCATTGAAGAGACCCTCGAGATGCTCGAAGAGCATCCGGGCACGGCGCTCACCGGCATTCCGTCCGGATTCATCGACTACGACCGCATGACCCACGGACTCGGCAAGGGGACGCTGATCATCATCGCGGGCCGGCCTGGCATGGGCAAGACCAGTTTCGCGCTCAACATCGCCTCGCACGTCGCGATTCGCGAGAAGAAGACGGTCGGTATCTTCTCGCTCGAGATGGGCCAGCAGGAGCTCGCGCTGCGCATCCTCTGCGCCGAGGCCGACGTCTTCTTCTCCCGCCTGCGCTCCGGCCATCTCTCGCAGCAGCAGTGGGTCAAGGTGGTGCAGAAGATGGGCGAGATCGGCAAGGCGCCGTTGTTCATCGACGACTCGGCCTCTCCGACCCTGCTCGAGGTCGCTTCCAAGGCGCGACGGCTCAAGGCGGAGAAGGGGCTCGAGGTGCTGGTCGTCGACTACCTGCAGCTCATGCAGGCGGGCGGCCGTTTCGAGAATCGCAACCTCGAGATCTCGGCGATCACGCGCGCCTTCAAGCAGCTCGCCAAGGAGCTCGACATCCCGGTGATCCTGCTGTCGCAGCTCTCGCGCGCGCCCGAGAAGCGCGGCGGCGATCACCGCCCGGTGCTCTCGGATCTGCGCGAATCGGGCTCGATCGAACAGGACGCCGACCTGGTGGCCTTCATCTATCGCGACGAGGTCTACAACAAGGACGACCCCTCCGTGCGCGGGCTCGCCGAGCTCATCATCTCCAAGCACCGGAACGGCGAGACCGGCATGTTGCAACTGGTCTTCAAGGGCGAGACGACCCGCTTCCACAGCTACGATCCGAGCCACGCCGGGAGAGACGTTGATTGAAGGTCAGATCGACACGCAGGCCCTGCGCAGAGCCTGGGTCGAGATCGATCTCGATGCGTTGCGGCGAAATTTTCGCCGGCTCGCGGCGCGCGTAGCGCCGGCGAAGATCCTCGCGGTCGTCAAGGCCGATGGATACGGCCACGGCGCCGTCGCGGTCGCCCGGGCGCTCGAAGCAGAAGGTCACGAGCGCGGCACTGAGATGGCCGGGCTGCCCGGGCTGGCCGGGTTCGCCGTGGCGACCGCCGAGGAGGCGATCGAGCTCCGCAACGCCGGCATCACCTCGAGCATTCTCGTCCTCTCGCCATTGCCGCCGGAGGCCGGGCCGGTCCTCCAGCGATTCGCTCTGACTCCCGTCATTTCCAGTCTGGAGAGCTTCCGGGCGCTCAAGGCTTTCGGTAAAGGGAATGGGTGGACGGCGCCGCTGCACCTCAAGTTCGACACGGGGATGACGCGACTCGGGATCGATGCGAAGGAGGCCTTTTCATTGTTCGAGCTTTTGCGGGCGTCTCCGGAGCTGCGGCTTCAAGGGGTGATGTCCCATCTGGCGGAAGCTGAGACGCCTGAGTCGAGCTCCAACGACGAGCAACGGGCGCGTTTCAGCAGGATCCTGAGCTTTTTGAGCGCCGAGGAGCGGGCGGGGATCGTGGTCCATCTGGTGAACAGCGCCGGAGCATTGCACCTGCCGGCGGCACGATTCGACTGGGTGCGGCTGGGGATCGCGCTCTACGGCTACGACTCGGCAGGACGGTTGTCGCATGAGCTAGAGCCGGTGCTTTCGGTGGAAGCCGAAATCGTTCAACTGAAAGAGATTCCAGCGGGCGCGCGAGTGGGCTATGGCGGCCGTTGGACTGCCGAACGGCCGAGCCGGATCGGCATCGTGCCCGTCGGTTACGCCGACGGCTACTCCTGGCGGCTGGGCAATCGCGCCGAGGTCCTGGTTGCCGGAAGGCGGGCGCCCGTAGTCGGGTCGGTGAGCATGGATCTCCTGGCGGTGGACGTCACCGGCTTCCCCGCCGATGTCGGTTCACGCGTCACGCTTCTCGGGCGCCAGGGCGCTGAGACGATTTCGGCGGTAGACCTCGCGACGGAGGTCGGCACCATCCCTTACCAGCTGCTTTGTCTTTTCGGCTTGCGCCTTCCGCGGCGCCTGGTCGAAAGGGTAGCGGACCCGTCGCCTGCAGGAAAGCAGGCGCGCACGACTCCGGTCGGGTTGCCGCAGTGACGTTGCGTGCCGTGCCGCTCGAAGGCTATTTCACCGAGATGGGCCGGTTCTTCTCGATCCTCGGTCGAACGCTCGCCTGGACCTTCCGCCGCCCCTTCGATCCGAGGGAGCTGGTCCGCCAGATGGTGCGCATCGGCGTCGACTCGCTGCCGGTCGTGCTGCTGACGGCGCTCTTCACCGGCATGGTGATGGCGCTGCAGACCTTCTCGACGCTGAAACGCTTCAATGCCGAAGGCTTCGTCGGCTCGCTGGTGGCGCTCTCGATGGTGCGCGAGCTCGCGCCGGTCATCTCGTCGCTGCTCATCGCCGGGCGCTGCGGCTCGGCGATGGGCGCGGAGCTCGGCACCATGCGCGTCACCGAGCAGATCGACGCCCTCGAGGTTCTGGCCACCGATCCGGTGCACTACCTCGTTGTGCCGCGGGTCTGGGCAACGGTCCTGATGCTGCCGCTGCTCATCGTGGTCGCCGATGCCATCGGTATCGTCGGCGGGTACCTCATCTCGGTGGTGTACTTCGGTTCGAACCCGGTGACCTACATCGAGAATACCTTCCGCTACATGGACCTTGACGATCTGGCTTCGGGCCTGGTCAAGGCGGCCGTGTTCGGGCTGCTCATCGCCGTGATCGGGTGCCAGAAGGGCTACTACACCCGTGGCGGTGCCGAGGGCGTGGGCAAGGCGACCACCCGGGCGGTCGTCATCGCCTCGATCGCGATCCTGATCTCCGACTTCTTTCTGACCAAGATCCTGTTCTGATGCCGCCACCGGTCAAGCTCGACCTGGAGAAAGTCTCCAAGGCTTTCGCGGAGAAAAAGGTCCTCGACGAGCTTGACCTCGCGATCTACGAGGGTGAGTCGGTCGTCATTCTCGGCGGATCCGGGAGCGGCAAGAGCGTCCTGCTCAAGCACATGATCGGCCTCCTGCGCCCGGACTCGGGCCGCGTCACGGTCGACGGCATCGACATCGCGACGCTCGACGAGCAGGCCATCACCGGCTTTCGCCGCCGGTTCGGCATGGCGTTCCAGGAGGGCGCGCTGTTCGATTCGATGGACGTCTTCGACAACGTGGCTTTCGCCCTGCGACGGGCCGGAAGATCGAAGGGCGAGATCGCCGATCGGGTGGCGGCCTGTCTCGAGATGGTCCACCTCGAAGGGGCCGAACGCAAGATGCCTTCCGAGCTCTCGGGCGGAATGCGGCGGCGGGTCGGTTTCGCGCGCGCCATCGCCCTGGAACCGAAGATCCTGCTGTTCGACGAACCCACGACCGGCCTCGATCCCGTGATCAAGGCGATCATCGACGAGCTCATCGTGGAGTTGCAGGAGAAGCTGGGCTCGACCGCGGTCACCATCACCCACGATATGGACAGCGCGTTCCGGGTCGCCGAACGGATCGCGATGCTTTACCAGGGGAAGATCATCGCCTACGCGCCACCGGCGGAGTTCCGGGCCTCGTCCGATCCGCGGGTGCAGCAGTTCATTCAGGGACTTGCCACCGGACCGCT
>JBDSRU010000127.1:0-5143 GCA_039929145.1 Thermoanaerobaculia bacterium | reverse complement strand
GATCGCCTGCGCTGGCCCTGGGGGCCGAGCTGCAGGGGTCGCCGGGCGACTCGCCGGCGCGGAATCCGGTATCCTTTCCGTTTCCGGCAGCGCGCTCCGCTGGATCCGTACCGTCCATGCCCATCTATACCTACAAGGACAAGCTTCCCAGCCTCGCGCCGGGAGTCTTTCTCGCTCCCTCAGCCGATCTCGCGGGAGAGATCGAGGTCGGTGAGGACAGCTCGTTCTGGTTCCACACCGCCGCGCGCGGTGACGTGAACTGGATCCGGATCGGAGCCCGCACCAGTGTGCAGGACGGCTCGATTCTCCACGTGACCCACGAGCGTTTCCCGCTCGCGATCGGTGCCGACGTAGTCATCGGCCACGGCTGCATGATCCACGGCTGCACGCTCGAGGACGCCTGTCTGATCGGGATCGGCGCCCGGGTGCTCGACGGCGCTGTCGTCGAGAGCGGCGCGCAGGTCGGCGCGGGAGCGGTCGTTCCACCCGGAATGCGCGTGCCTGCTGGACAGCTCGCCCTCGGCGTGCCGGCGAGGATCGTGCGACCGCTCTCAGAAGGCGAGCGCGAGTCGATTCGCGAGATCGCCCGGCGCTACGTCCGGGTCAAGAACGAGTATCTCTCCGCACTTGGAAGGGGTTACTGACGATGGCTTCGCGCTTTCAGGTCCCGAAAGGGACGCGCGACATCCTGCCCGCCGAAACGGCGCTCTGGGCGGCGGTCGAGAACTCCGCGCGCGCCGTTTTCGGGCGCTACGGCTTCCGTGAGATCCGCACGCCGATCTTCGAAGACACCGAGCTTTTCCTGCGCGGCGTGGGCGAGTCGTCCGACATCGTCGGCAAGGAGATGTACTCGTTCGTCGACAAGGGGGAGCGGCATTTGACCCTGCGCCCCGAGAACACCGCTTCGGTCGTGCGCGCCTATGTCGAACACGGCATGCATCGCCAGCCGCAGCCGGTAAAGCTCTTCTACATCGGTCCGCAGTTCCGCTACGAGCGGCCGCAGAAGGGGCGCTATCGCCAGTTTCATCAGATTGGCGCCGAGCTCCTCGGCGGCAAGGGGGCGGAGTCGGACGCCGAAGTCCTGTTGATGTTGGTCGCCTTCTTCCGGGAGCTCGGATTTCGCGACTTGAAGGTTCTACTGAATACCGTCGGCGACGGACCCTCGCGTGCGGCCTACCGCGAGACCCTGCTGCGTTTCCTCGAGCTGCACCGCGAAAAACTCGGTGAAGAAAGTGTTCGCCGGATGGCGACGAACCCGCTGCGAGTCCTCGACAGCAAGAGCCCGCAGGAGCAGGAACTGCTCGCCGATGCTCCGCAGCTGCGCGACTCGCTGAGCGAACAGAGCCGCGCCCACTTCGCGGCTGTCTGCTCCGCGTTGGAGCACTTCGACGTCGCCTACGAGGTTTCGCCGCGACTGGTGCGCGGGCTCGACTACTACACCAACACCGTCTTCGAAATCGTCTCCGAAGGGCTGGGCTCGCAGAATGCGATCTGCGGCGGCGGGGCCTATGAAGGTCTGGTGGAGGAGCTGGGCGGGCCGGCGACTTATGGCGTCGGTTTCGCCATTGGCGAGGACCGGCTGCTCGATGTTCTGCCTGCCGATTCGCCGGCTCGCCGGGCCGGTCTCTTCCTCTCGGTCGGGCCGGTCGTGGTTACAGGTTCGGAAAAGCTTCCGGTAAAGGATGCCGACTTCTCACCGATCTTCGGCCTGGTGGAGCGCTTGCGCCGCTCCGGCATTCCAGCTGTCGAAGGCGCAGGAAAGCAGGAGAAAGTTCACGACCGCGCTGTCGCCATGCAATCGCCGGCCATTATCTATGTCGATGACCGCGGACCTGGCGACGGAACGTGCTCTGTCCGCATTCTCGCCAGCGGCGAGCGGCTTCAACTCGACGAGTCCGAGCTTGTGACGCGCCTGAAGGGATTGTTTTCATTTACTGGAGCTTTTCAGAACGCGCCGCCCGCGAGCTCGACGCCCGCGAACGCGGCCACCGATTTGCCAGAAGAGATGCCCTACGGGCACGAGGTGAAGTCATGAAGCGCAGAGGAGCGGGGACGCTGTCCCGCGCGGACATCGGAACGAAAGTGCTGTTGCAGGCCTGGGCGCAGCGTCGACGCGATCACGGTGGAGTGCTCTTTCTCGATCTGCGCGACCGCAGCGGCGTGGCGCAGGTGGTCGCCAAACCGGACGAGTCGGCGGACGCCCTCGCGGTGCTCGACCCGGTGCGGTCGGAATGGGTGGTCGAGGTCGAGGGAACGGTCATCGCCCGCGACCCGGAAGCCGTCAATCCGAAGATGGCGACCGGAGAGGTCGAGCTCCTGGTCGAGCGCGCCGTCGTGCTCGCGAAGGCCGATCCACTGCCGTTCGCGGTCGACTCGCGCGCCGAGGTCGCGGAGGAGACGAGACTCAAGTACCGCTTCCTCGACCTCCGGCGGCCCGAGCTCGCCAGGAATTTCATCCTCCGGCACGAGATCACGCACGCCGTGCGCGGCTATTTCCACGATCAGGGTTTCCTCGACATCGAGACGCCGATCCTGACCAAGTCAACGCCGGAAGGTGCCCGCGACTATCTCGTGCCGTCGCGTGTCCACCGCGGCGAGTTCTACGCCCTGCCGCAATCGCCGCAACTCTTCAAGCAACTGCTGATGATCGCCGGCTTCGAGAAGTACATGCAGATCGCGCGCTGTTTCCGCGACGAAGACCTGCGCGCCGATCGCCAGCCCGAGTTCACCCAGATCGACCTCGAGATGTCCTTCCCGACCGAAGAGGACATATTCGCCCTCATCGAAGGGCTGTTCGCGCGTATCTTCCCGATGGTGGGCATCGCCGTCACCACGCCGTTCAGACGGCTGACCTACGACGACGCGATGGCGCGCTACGGCAGCGACAAGCCGGATCTGCGATTCGGCGTCGAGATCCAGGATGTGACCGCGATCGCCGGCGCCTCGTCGTTCAAGGTCTTCCAGAAGATCGCCGGTGAGGGCGGCGTGGTGCGCGCCATCGTGGTTCCGGGCGGAGCCTCGATCAGCCGCTCGCAGACCGATCTGTGGAGTGACTTCGTCAAGAAGCACGGTCTCCCGGGCGTGCTGCTGCTCAAGCGGGCGAACGACGAGCTCTCGTTCTCGGTGAAACAGGGTCTGGCGCCAGCGGAGCTCGAGGCGATCGCGGATGCCCTGGGGCTCGCGGAGGGTGAGATCGCCGTCCTCGCGGCGGGCAAGCCGATGACGGTCTCCCCGGCGCTCGGCGCCCTGAGACTCGAGCTCGCCCGTCAGCACGGCTGGATTCCCGCCGACCGCTACGAGTTCCTCTGGGTCACCGGATTTCCCCTGCTGGAGTGGGGGGCGGAGGAGAAGCGCTGGTACTCGATGCATCACCCATTCACCTCCCCCGACCTCGCCGGTGTCGGTTCGATCGCCGAGGATCCGGGAGCCCTGCGCGCTCGGGCCTACGATGTCGTGCTCAACGGCACCGAGCTCGGCGGCGGTTCGATCCGGATCCACGATCGCGACCTGCAGGAACAGGTCTTCCGCTTGCTCGGTATCGGCGAGGCGGAGGCGCGGGAACGCTTCGGCTTCCTGCTCGACGCTCTCCGCCTCGGAGCGCCGCCGCATGGCGGACTGGCTCTCGGGCTCGACCGGATCGTCATGCTGATGACCGGCGCGCCGTCGCTGCGCGACGTCATCGCCTTCCCCAAGACCGCGTCGGCCTCGTGTCTGCTGACCGAGGCGCCATCGGTCGTCGACGCGCGCCAGTTGCGCGAGCTCGGTCTGCAGATCGCGCCGGCGGTCCCTCCGGCCGGCAAGGGCTGAGCGCGGCATGACCGGCAGCGACGATGTTCTCCGCTTGCGCCATGCGCAGGGCGAGACGCGCATCGTCGTCGGTGAAGGATGCCTCGCCCGGGCGGTCGTCGCGAGCGCCGAGCTCTGGCGTGGCCGGACGGTCTTCCTGGTCTCCAGTCCGCTCGTTCTGCGGCTCCAGGGGAGCGAGCTCGCGCCGTTGCGGGCCGCTGCGGGAGCGCTGGTGGAGCTCGAAGTTCCCGATGGCGAGAGCGCGAAGTGCCTGGAGGTTGCCGGGCCGCTCTGGGAGACGATGGCTCGGGCGGGCGGAAAGCGCGACAGCGTGGTCGTCGCTTTCGGCGGCGGCTCGGTAGGAGATCTCGCCGGCTTCGTGGCCGCCACCTTCCTGCGTGGGGTCGCCTTCGTGCAGTTTCCCACCACCCTCCTGGCACAGGTCGACGCGGCGATCGGAGGCAAGACGGCGATCGATATCGACGCCGGCAAGAATCTGGTCGGAGCCTTTCATCAGCCCGAGCTTGTAGTGGCGGAAAGCCGCACGCTCACGACGCTGCCTCGGGCGGAGCTGCGTTCGGGTCTGGTCGAGGCGATCAAGATGGCCGCTCTGCTCGATCTCGCGCTGCTGGCCCGAATCGAACGCGATCTCGAGCGCCTGCTCGCCGGCGACCCGAAAGCGCTCGCGCCGGTGGTGCTGGGCGCCGCGGCGGCGAAGGTCGGGGTGGTCGAGCGCGACCCCTTCGAGCGCGGCGAGCGCCAGTTGCTGAACTATGGCCATACGTTCGGCCACGCCCTGGAGGCGGCGGCTGGCTTCGGCCGCATCCCGCACGGCGACGCCGTCGCCTGGGGCATGCGCTTCAGTCACCGGCTGGCGCTGCGCCGGGGCGCCGACGCCGACTTCCTGGCGCGCGTCGAACTCCTTCTGGACCGCCTCGAAGTTCCGCTTCCGCCGCCAGTCGACATTGACACTGTGATCGGCAATCTCGCGCGTGACAAGAAGGCGCGCGAATCCGGCCTGGTCTGGGTCCTGCCGATGGCGCCCGGCCGAGGCGAGCGCAACGCCGGGGTGGAAGCGAGTGAGGTGGCCTCGGAGGTGACCTCCTTCCTCTCCCGCCTCCGGGCCGGCTCCGCGCCCGTATAATGACCCCTGCAGTTCCGAGCGGCCACGGCCGTCGGAACTCGACGATGCCATGGGCGCCCTACCGCTACTGACGAGACGACTGAAGTTGCGCCATGTGGCGTTTCTGCTCCTGTTGCTCTCCGGCGCCATTCCTCTGGCGATCACCAACTGGCTGCTGATCGCCCAGAATCGCGAGTTGCTGGTCACCGAGGAGAAGAGCTTCCTGACCTCCTC
>JBDSRU010000126.1:0-2698 GCA_039929145.1 Thermoanaerobaculia bacterium | reverse complement strand
CGGCTGGACCATCGGCTACATCTCGGCCAAGCTCATGGCCGAGCTCCTGCTCCTCGGCGTGCCGCTCTTCGCCGAGCGCGCCGGACGCGAAGAGCGCGCCGCGCTCGAGAAGCGGCACGCGCCGGGGAGCCCTTCGCACTAGCTGCGGAATGGTTCGAGCTCGAGGCCGAGGAGCTCGTGGGTGCGGGGCAGTTCGCCGTCCCGGCTGAGGCGCGTGGCTGTCTGGACGATCTGAAGCTGCCAGACGCCGGCTGTCGATTCCGTCCTTCAGAGACATGCAGAGACCGAGGCGAACTGCGGCTTTTCGAGCCGGTGGGTCGGTTGACAGTGCGTATCTCAAGGGATACGGTGCGACTTGATCGAGGTCCGGCGGACAGAAGTCTTCGCCCGCTGGTTCGACGAGCTGAGGGCAGGGGCATCGAGCGGGCATTCGCACTCGGAAGTGGGCTCGAAGGAGATGAGTGATGGCGAAGACGAAGACCCGCATATGGGACGCAGCGGACGGGCTCACGTCCGAAGCCGAGATGGCCGCCTATCTCGAAGCGGCGCTCGAGGACGGCGATGCCGCGTTGATCGCGGCGGCGCTCGGTGACATCGCGCGGGCGAAGGGGATGACTGACGTGGCACGCAAAGCGGGCCTCGGTCGCGAGAGCCTCTACAAGGCGCTCTCCCCCGCCGGCAATCCCGAGCTCGCGACCGTGCTCCGGGTCGTCGCGGCGCTCGGGCTGCGGTTGCGGGCGGAGCCGGTGCGGCCGTGACAAGACGGCTACTGCGAGGCGGCGGCCGACTTTCCGCAGGCCTCTAGCCGCGCAGCGGGTGGGCTTCGAGGCGCACGCCCAGGGCGCGGGCCACTTTCAGTACCGTGTCGAAGCGGGGCTTCGCGCCGGGAGCGAGGGCTTTGTAGAGGCTCTCGCGCCCGAGTCCGCTCGCTTTGGCGATCGCGGCCATGCCGCGGGCTCGGGCGACATCGCCGAGCGCCAGGAGGAGGAGATCCGGGTCCTCGCTCTCGAGAACCGCGGTCATGTACTCCGCGACGGCCTCATCGTCCGTGAGGTAACGCGCGGCGTCGAAAGGCAGGAGCTTCGTCTTTGGTTTCTTGTCTGTCATCAGTCGGGTTCCAAACCTCCGAGAAGTCGCCGGGCTCGTCGAATGTCGCGTTTCTGTGTCGACTTGTCTCCGCCGGCCAGTACGATCAGCACGACGGATCCGCGCCGGGTGAAATAGATGCGGTAGCCAGGTCCGAATGCGATCCGCATCTCGGAAAGTGAATCGCCCAGACTCTTCCAGTCGCCCAGGTTGCCTGCCTCGGCAAGACGCAGGCGAGCGACGATGCGGATCTGCGCTCGCCTGTCCTTGAGCCGATCGAGCCAGTCCCGAAACGGTTCGGTCAGGCGCACCGTGAGCGCTGGTCCGAGTGTATCCATGTGGATACGCAGCGTCAAGGTGCAGCCTCGACCCCGGCGTATGCCTCCTCCCGGTTGGGTTCTCCTGCAGGGAGGAGGACGTAATCGAGCCGTTTCAGCTTGCACTTCACCGGGGTGAGCTCCTGGAGAACTGGCAGGTCCTCCGCGCCAGTCAGCCGCCGCGGCGAATCGAGCCGCTACAATAAGGTCGTGCATCGCGTCGTGAAGGTCCGCCCGCTCGAACCCTGTCAGGTCTGGCTGCGGTTCGAGGATGGGATCGAAGGGGTCGTCGATCTCGCACACTCGCTGCGCGAGGGCGAAGTCCTGGATCGGCTGCGCGACCCGGAGGTCTTTCGCAGGGTGAGGATCCTGCGCGGTTTCGGCACGGTCGAATGGCCAGGAGGGATCGACTTCGATCCGGATGTCCTCTACTCGCGGGTGATGAGTGCGTTGTCATGACGGCTTCAGCAGGCGCGGTAGGGGACAGTCGTAAGAGGACTTGAGGGTGCACGCGCCCGCTTGTTATGAACGACCGTCCCCGGCTTGGCATGAGAGACCTCCGTGGCGCCCTGTCGCACTTCTGGGCCTCTCTTCGTTCTTGTTCTCGACCGTGAAAGGAGTCTCCCGATGACCTCGACCGCCCCCCGCGCCTTCGCCCTGACTGCCGCCGCCGCATTCGGACTCGCCCTCCTGAGCGGAGCCCCCGTCGGCGCCGCCGATCTCGATCCCGCCAAAGTCGTCACCACGGCGGACGTCGAAAAGGTGATGGGCGGCAAATGGACTTCGCGCTCCCCCGAGCCGGGGGTGCTCTTCTACGAGGAGGACGGCACGGGTTACCGCTCGGTGCACGTCTACCTCTGGCCGGCGGACGGCAAGACGGTGGCGGACATGATGCCCAATCTCATCCAGCAGGGCGAGCCGGTCAAAGAGGTCGCGGGGGTCGGCGAGGCGGCGATGTATCGCCCGCAGCGCAACGAGGCGACGACGGAGAAGAAAGACAAGTCGGGAGAGCTCCTCTGGCTCTCCATCGCGGTGCTCGAGGCCGCGAGCCCCGCCGACACGAAACGATTCGCCGTCGAGCTCGCCCAGCGCGGAGTCGCGCGGATTTAGTTCGAGCGGAGGTCGCGGCGTCCATGGCCAGATACGGATGGCAGTGCACTGCGTGCGGCGAGCGGGCAGCGTGGTTGACGGTTTGCGACTCGCGGAGCGTCGCCGCCTTCATCTGGGATGAGCTGGCTCCCAGCGGCTGGGATCAGCGACTGCTGCGCCGAAAGTGCGTGTGCGGTCGACTCGCG
>JBDSRU010000125.1:0-4498 GCA_039929145.1 Thermoanaerobaculia bacterium | reverse complement strand
CGGCAAGATGGGGCGATGGGGCCTGCGGCTCTCCTCCGGCGGGAGGCGCTTCGCCCCGCGCGAGGAGGGCCTCGTCGACACCCAGCCGCTGCGCCGCTTCCTCGAGCGCCACCTGGGACGGGTCGACGGCGCGCTCGAAGGGCTCGAGAACAACCTGGCGTCGGGCCGGCTGACATCTTTCGCTCTCACTGCCATCGACTGGAGCACCGGCGAGACCGTCGACTGGATCGCGGGGCGGACGCCCGCCGTGGAGAGCGCGCTCAAGGCCCCCTTCCGGCGCTCCGAGCGCGGCCCGATCACGGTCGAGCACGTCATGGCTTCGGCTGCCCTGCCGATTCTCTTTCCGGCGGTGCGCCTTCATGGGTCCTGGTATGGCGACGGCGGCATCCGAGAGGCTGACCCGCTCTGGCCGGCGCTGGCGCTCGGCGCCGGCCGGATCCTCGCGGTCTCGACGCGACCGGCGCCCTCGGCCGCCGGCGCGCCGATCTTTGGACGCAGACGCTACCCGCCGCTGGCGCAGATCCTCGGCGTGCTTTCGAACGCCATCTTCCTCGACGTCCTCGATGACGACTTCGCGCGCCTCGAGCTGCGACGCCGCCTGCTCGAAAAGATACCGCCCGCGGATCGCGAAGGACGCCATCCGGTGCGCGGCATGCTGCTCCGCCCCACCGCCGACCTCGGCGCCCTCGCGGCGCGCTACCAGCGCGAGCTGCCGCGCGCCTTCCGCTTCCTGGTCGGCGGCCTCGGGACGCGCGAAGGCGAAGGCGGCGACTTCCTGTCGCTGGTGATGTTCGTACCGGAGTACCTCGAGCGGCTGATCGAGCTCGGCGAAAAGGACGCCGCCGCGCGCGGCGACGAGCTTCTCGACTTCGTCGACGGTTGAAGTGCCGTCCTTGACGCGCCCGGCCGTGCATGTAAACTCCCGCCAACGTCTGCTGCCGATGGGGGGTTCCATGCGACGAAGCAGCTTCGCGCTCTCCGTTCTAGCTGTCGGAGTCTCCCTCCTCCAAGCCCTTCCCGAACCTGCTGCAGCGACGGACGGCCGCATCGAGATCAATCAGGCGAAGGCGCTCGCCGGGGGCGTGACCACCGGCGACGCCGCCGGCTTCCCGGTCAGCATCAACACCGCCGGGAGCTTCGTCCTCACCAGCGATCTCGACGTCACGGTGGCCGGAGGCGCGGCGCCGAACACCACCGCGATCGAGGTGACCTTGGGTGTCACCGGGGCGAGCCTCGACTTGAACGGCTTCACCATCCGCGGCCCGGCGGTCTGCTTCCTCATGCCACCATGCACCGCTACGGGAAGCGGCGTCGGCGTCTCCGGCGAGGTGAATGTCCGCAACGGCGCTGTCCGCGGCATGGGCTCCTGGGGCCTGCAGATCGGCGGATCCGTCGACTCGGTCGACGCGATCGGAAACGGCGCAGGCGGCATATCGGTCAGCTTCGGGACGGTAAGCCGCTCGCGCGCCGTCATCAATGGCGGCGACGGCTTTGAGGTTTCCAACGGGACGATCCTGAATTGCATTGCTGCCCAAAACCACGAGAACGGCGTCTCGATCTCAGGCAATGCCGAAAATCTCTTTCTGGGAAACAACGTCGGTGTCGAGATCTTTTTCAATTTTGGCCACCTCAGCAATTCCGTCATTTCCGGAACTGCCGCCGTTGCAGAGATCACCTGCAACCAATGCTCGATCAGCAATAACTTCTTTCGCAACTGCCCAGGGGGAAACTGCTTCGGCGTGGGGAGCATCGTGCAAACACCGGCAGCTTCCAACATGTGCAACAGCACCTACTGCCCCTGACCGATGGCGACCCCAGGGACGGAATCGGGCGCTCGACTTTGCCGCTTCGCGGTTACCGTGCTGATGGTGACCTCACCCGCTGCGGCGCAGCTACGCTCGGTCGACGTCTCGAACGACATCACTTGGACTTCTGGTGCTTCAACGATCGATGACGAGGGAGCGCGTCGGGTGACGCTGCCCTCGGCGGCCTCGGCGCTCGACCTCGGTGTCCTGGCTGCTGCAGCCGATGTCACCGCCTATCAACTCCTCGACGACGGCTCGAAGCTCTTCGCCCTCGACACCTTTGTCGACTTCGGCGGCGGAGTGCAGGCCGGCCCGGAAGACATCGTGCGCTGGAACGGCGCCATCTACTCGCTCTACTTCGACGGCTCGGCCTCCGGAATTCCGGCCGGGGCCACCATCGACGCGGTCGCTCGCCAGCGGCAAGCGGGGGTCACGAGCACGTTGCTCTCGTTCGATGTCCCGGTCGCGCTCCCCGGCGGACTGACCGCCGACGACGAGGACATCGTCGCCTGGAACGGCGCCACGTGGTCCATGTTCTGGGACGGCTCGGCGAACGGCGTCCCGACCCCTCTCGACGTCGACGGCTTCGACCGCGATCCGGTGAACGGCACGCGCTATTTCTCGTTCGACATCAGTGGCAAGATTGCGACGGTCGATTTCGACGACGAGGACGTCGTCGCCTTCGACGGCAGCGCCTGGTCGCTCGCCTACGACGCCTCCGCCAGCCTCTCGGCTTCTTTCGCCGCCGGCGACCTCGACGCCCTCGGCGTCCGCACGGCCAACATCTTCAAGGACGGATTCGAGATCAATAGCACCATCGAGTGGTCGGCCTCTGTTCCTTGAGTTCGGGAGATCCGGAAATGAAGAACATCACGCGTACGTTAGGAGCACTGGCGCTCTTCGCTATCGTGACGCCGACCCACGGCATCGACGGTCGCATCGAGATCAATCAGGCCAAGATGCTCGCCGGCGGAGTGACCCCGGGGGATTTCCCAGGGCTTCCAGTCTCCATCGGCCAGCCTGGCAGCTACGTCCTGACCAGCAACCTGGACCTCTCCGTGGATCCGAACTCCCCCAACCTCGCGGCCATTCACATCAACGCGGACGGCGTGTCGCTCGACCTGAACGGCTTCGAGATCCGCGGTACGACAACCTGCACGGGCGTTGGCGCCACGCTCGTCTGCACACCGACCGGCATGGGCTACGGGATCTTCGTCCAGGGAAACGGAGCCCGAGTGCATGGCGGTTCCATTCGCGGCATCGGAGGCGTCGGCATCTACGAATCGAACCTCGGACTTGGGGAGTATTGGGAGCTCGCTGTCTCCCAGTGCGGAGCGGGAGGAATCGATGTCAACGGAACGGTTCGCGCCGCCCATGTCGACCACAATCAGGGCGTCGGCATCCTGACCGACTGGGCGGGTTCGGTTCTGGACTCATACTCGAGCGGAAATCTGCTGCGAGGGATCAGCACTTCGGCGGCTGTGGTTCGCGGAAATATCGCATCGGAAAACGGCGGGATCGGCATCGAGAGCTTCAGCAGCTCCGTTATCGACTGCATCTCGGCGTTCAACGGCGGAGTGGAGCTCTGGCTCTCCGGCTGCAGCTGGGGGGGAAACACCCTCAGCGGCTGTGGCGGACCCTGCGTGACGAGCGCCGGGAGCGTTCAGGTTGGAGCGAACAACTGCGCCGGGGTGGCCTGTCCCTGAGGCGGGCTGGGCGAGAGTTTCTGCGACAGCCTGACAGGGGTCTGGCGGCGGACGACGAAGATCCTCAGGCCCCGCTCCCAGGGCAGAAGTTCGGTCCTGTTTTCCCCTCGACCGCCTAGCGAATCGCGGTTACTCCTGTTAGCATGCACCTATGAGTCATCGACTTCAGGTGCTCGTTCCCGAGGCCCTAGAGGCGGAAATCCGCAAGGCGGCGACGCGAGGACGGATATCCAAAGGCGAGTGGGTGCGTCAGGCGATCGAGGTGGCCCTGCGGGAGAGGAGTCCGCAGGCGGATCCCCTGGCGCGACTGGCCCGCCTCGACGCGCCGACCGGCGACCTCGATCAGATGCTGGCGGAGATCGATCGCGGTCGCGGATGAAGGTCTTCATCGACTCGAACCTGCCGATGTACGTCGCCGGCCGCGACCACCCTTTGCGCGCGCCGGCGCAGCGATTTCTGGCGCGGGTTCGCGACGGCGAGGTCGAAGGCTGCACCAGCACCGAGGTTTTGCAGGAGATCCTGTATCGCTATGCGGCGCTCCACCGCATCGACCTCGCCGGCGAGGTCTACGACCTTTTCGTGCAGCTCTGCCCGGAGGTCTTCCCGGTCACGCTTGCCGACACCGATCGCGCCCGTGAGCTCCTTGCCAGCGCGGTGTCAGCGAGCGTCCGTGACCTCCTCCACGCCGCAGTAATGCTCAACAACGGAGTCACCCGGATCGCCACTTTCGACCGCGGGTTCGACGGCATCGATGGGATCGAGCGCCTCGATCTCGAGACCACGTAGCGCTGTCGTGGCCGAATCCCTGTTCCTCGGCCAGCAAGAGCAGAACACCTTCGCGCAGCTCGCCCACGTTGCCCTGCGCGCCTACCGGGTGGAACTGCTGGCCGAAGGGCATCTCGGTTACATCATGCCGGCGGGCGGCGTCGAGTTGCTGGACTTCGTCGATGCCTGCTAGGCGACGGCCTCCCCGGCGGCGCGCCGCAC
>JBDSRU010000124.1:0-3644 GCA_039929145.1 Thermoanaerobaculia bacterium | reverse complement strand
TCTCGGCCTGAAAAACCGTCTTCGACTGACCGAGCATGGTCGCGGCATTCACGGTGTCGCGCCATGGACCGGCAAGCAGATCCGCGGCCTTGAGCAGCACCGCGGCGCGCGCCTCCCAGGGAGTCTCGGACCAATCCCGCCAGGCCTCGGCGGCGGCGGCGATCGCCTGCTCGACCTCCTTGCGGCCGGCCTGGTGGTACGTCGCCAGAGTCCGGGCGTGGTCGTGAGGCGAGAGGCTGCGACCGGTCTTGCCGGTGTGCACGGTCTTGCCGCCGATCACCAGCGGGATCTCGACCTCCTCCTGCACCATCTCCGCGAGCCGGCGCTTGAGCGAGGCGCGTTCGGGAGAGCCGGGTGCGTAGGAGTGGACTGGCTCGTTGACCGGCGCCGGGACGCGGACGATTCCGTTCATGATTCGGACTCCTGTCGCTCTGGTCTCAGATCGCGCCGAGGCGGCGGATCTCCCGCACACTCTCCGCCGGCACGAGAATGCGCTTCAGGTTCGGCCAGGCCCCGAAGCGCCTGGCGTGATCGAGAAACTCGGCGCGGCTCTTCCCCGGCGTGGCCGGATCGCCCTCGCGGTGCACGTCGGCATCGCGCAGGATGACTCCCTGTTCGACGATGTCGTCACAACGGCCGATGAAGAGCTCGGGCCCGGTGGTCTCGACGATGACGGTGATGCCGTGCAGCTCATGCTTGTTCTGGTGAAACGTACCCATGGTCGGATCGGCCGGAGTCTTTTTGCGGTTCTGTCCGACGCTCAGCCCGCGACCGGCACGGGTGCGCAGTGCGCCGCGAACGCCGCCCGGAGGTCGGCCGCGACCGCGAGGGCATCGCGCCCTTCGATCCGGTGGCGCGGCAGGAACCAGACGAGCTCGCCGTCCTTGAACAGCCCCATCGAAGGCGACGACGGCGGGATCTCGCCGAAACGCGCCCGCATGCGCGCGGTGGCTTCGAGGTCCTGGCCCGCGAAGACGGTGGCGAGACGATCGGGGCGCGGCGACTCCTGGATCGCCAGACGCGCTCCCGGACGCGCGCCGCCGGCGGCGCAACCGCAGACGGAGTTGACCACGACCAGAGTCGTGCCCTGCTTCTCGTCGATCAGGCTGTCGACCTGGGCGGCGGTGGTGAGTTCAGCGAAACCGGCGCTCGCAAGCTCTTCGCGCATCGGTCGGACCAACATCGGGCTGTAGGGCATGTCGATTCTCCTCTTCGATCGGTAGCCCTTGCGGCCACCGCAGGGGACAGTTTATCTCCTCAGGACGGCGAGCAGAGGTTTGAGCTCCTGCAGGACCTTCTCGGGCTCGATGAACTGGACCGCCATGCCCGAAAGATAGTTCTTGCCGGCGCCCACCGCCGCCTCGGGATCGAAGCGCTGAACGACCCGGGCTGCGAAGAGGCGCGGCTTCTCGCCGGGGATCGGAAGCTGCATCGCAATCCAGACCGCTTCGTGCATCGCCATCGGAGTCGGAGTCGACACGAAGAGCCCACCGGCGCTGATGTCGCGGTGATAGGTCGAGAGAAAGCTCGAGGCGTCGGGAAAGCCGACCGGGACGACATTTTCGTCGACCGCTTCGATCGCCGTCGTGTCCGGCGAATCCGCAACGACTCCGCTGGCACCGCCCACGCCTGCCCCAGGGAGGTCGTCATCGATGGCAAATTCGCCGGGGGGGGCGGGTCCGCCACCCGGGCTCGCCGGCCCGGATTGGCGGGCGAGCGGCACGAGGTTTTCGACCAGCTCATCCGGCAGAAGGAAACGCACCCCCACTCCCTGCTGGTCCACCTGGCGCAACGCGAGCGCGACCCGGTGCACGCGCGACACCCGTCCCTCGGCGACGAACCCGCCTTCGCGGTCGAGGATTTCCAGGCGCAGCCGCTCGCCCGGCATGAGGGCGATCGCGCTGCTCAGGAAGAGCCCGCTCTTCGAGATGTTGGTCGTGTACGCAGTGTGCGCCTGGACCTCTCCGGGGCGCCAGAATCGCAACTCGATGCGCCGGGCGAACCGGCGTTGGATACGGCGTTCCATCTGGTGGATGATACTCCCCGATGAACGCCGTCACGCTCGACGACCGCGGCGAACCCCGCCTGACGGCTCTGGACGAGCCTGTCGCCGGACCCGGCGAGATCGTGCTGGGCATGCGCTGGAGCGGCCTGTGCGGCACCGACCTGTTCAAGCTCGCGTCCGCCCTGCCGGCGGCAGGGACGGTCCTCGGCCACGAGGTCGTGGGCGAGGTGCTCGCCCTCGGACCGGGGGTGGAGGGCTTGGCCGCCGGGGACCGGGTCGTGGTACCGCATCACGCTGCTTGCGGCGACTGCTACGACTGCCTCGCCGGCGCCGAAACGCAGTGTGCCGCTTTTCGCGAGAACCTCCTCGCTCCAGGAGGCTTCTCCACCCGGATCCTCGTTCGGCGGCGAGCGGTCAGGAGCCTCGCGCGCCGGCTGCCTGCGGCGCTCGACGACCTCGACGCCATCTTTCTCGAGCCCGCCGCCTGCGTCCTGCGCAGCTTGCGCAAGAGTCGGGTCCTCGCGCTCCCTGCTCCGGTAGCCGCCCAGGGGCCGCGCGTCGCGGCGATTCTGGGTGGTGGCAGCATGGGCCTTCTCCACCTTCTCGTGCTGCGCGCCACCGGGGCCGCTGCACGTGTCGTGCTCGTCGACCCGCGTGACGATCGCCGCCGGCTGGCTCTCGAGCTCGGGGCAGACGCGGTGACCGAGCCCGGCGCCGGGCTCTTCGAAGCGGTGCGTCTGGCGAGCTCCGACGGACGCGGTGCCGACGCTGTCTTCGACTGCGTCGGTGGCAGCGCCCTCACCGCCGCCGCCCTGGCGGCGTTGCGCCCCGGCGGGACCGCCGTTTTATTCGCTCACGGCCGCGAGGGCGAGAGCGCCGGCTTCGCGCTCAACGACCTCTTCAAGCACGAGAAGCGTCTTGTGGGAGCGTACTCCGGAGCCCTCGCCGAACAATCCGAGATCTGGGAGCTGCTCTGTTCGGGAAGGCTGCGCCCGGCGGTGCTGGTCAGCCACCGCCTGCCGCTCGCCGAATTCGCCCACGGCCTCGCGCTCGCCCGCGCGCAGCAGGCGCTCAAGGTGGTCTTTCATCCATGAGCCTGCCGGCAAGAGCGCGGGCGGTCTTTCTCCTCGGCCCCGGGGAGCTCGAGCTGCGCGAGGTCGAGGTACCGCGGCCCGCGGTGGGAGAGTTGCTGGTCGCGATCGAAGCGGCGACGACCTGCGGCACCGACCTCAAGGTTTGGCGGCGTGGCGGACATCCGCGCATGCTCGAAGTTCCCGGGCCCTTCGGCCATGAGATGACCGGCCGGGTGGTGGCGGTCGGCGCCGGATCCGGCACGCCCTCTCCCTTTCGCGAGGGCGACGCCGTCATCGTCGCCAACTCCGCCGCTTGCGGGCGCTGCCCAACCTGCGAAATCGGTCGGGAGAATCTCTGCCCCGACCTCGTCTACCTCAATGGTGCCTACGCCGACTATCTCCTGGTGCCAGAGCCCTTCGCCGCGCGCTCGACCTACCTGCGGCCGACCGGACTCGCACTGGAGCTCGCCGCGCTCGCCGAGCCCCTGGCCTGCGTCGAGCACGGGCTGGAGCGGCTGGCCCTCGGCGCCGGACAAGGACTCCGGATCGCGACGCGCAATTTTCTG
>JBDSRU010000123.1:0-13209 GCA_039929145.1 Thermoanaerobaculia bacterium | reverse complement strand
GGTCTACGAGTTCTTCTCCAGTGACGACGCAACGCTGCCGGCGATCGCCGCGCATCTGCGGGCGCTCGCCGGTCAATCGGGCGCCTATGAGCAGAACTGGGCCGGGCACATCTACTCCTGCCATGTGGAACCGTTGCGCGACGTCGAGGGAGCGATCATCGGCTCGCTCGGCGTGGCGATCGACATCACGGACAGGAAAGCGCTCGAGGAGGAGCTGCGCCAATCCCAGAAGATGGAGGCGATCGGACGCCTCGCCGGCGGCATCGCCCACGACTTCAACAACCTCCTGACCTCGATTCTCGGCGGCAGCAGCCTCGTCCTGGAGCGTCTCGCCAACGCCCCCGACAGCCCGGCTGCGCGCAGAACCGACGCCGCGCTGCGCGCCGAAGTCGAAGAGATCCAATCGGCCGCCGAGCGCGCGGCCTCGCTCACCCAGCAACTGCTCGCCTTCAGCCGGCGCCAGGTGGTCGAGCCGCGTGTCCTCGATCTGAACAGCATCGCGAAAAACACCGCGCGGATGCTCGAACGGCTGCTGGGCGAGGAGATCCGCCTCGAGCTCGACTTCGACCCCGCGACCGCGCCGGTGCGCGCCGACGAGGGCCAGATTCACCAGGTGCTGATCAATCTGGCGGTCAATGCGCGCGACGCCATGCCCACGGGCGGAACGATCTGCATCGCGACTTCGATGCTCGAGGTCGAACGTGGAGAGAGCGCCGGCAGTCCGGCAGGTGGCGGCGAGATTCCTCCCGGCCGCTACTGCGTCCTCGCCGTCTCGGACAGTGGCGTCGGCATGGACGAAGGGACCCTGGCGCATATCTTCGAACCGTTCTTCACCACCAAGGAGAAGGGCAAAGGCACCGGGCTCGGCCTCGCGACGGTCTACGGCATCGCCAAGCAGAGCGGTGGATACGTCACCGCCCAGAGCGTCGCCGGCGCCGGTTCGACGTTTCGCGTGCTGCTTCCGAGCCTGCCGACGGGTGCCGCCGTGAGCTCGCCGTTGAGCGAGCCGTCGGGCAGCGAGGGCCGGGGCGAAACGATCCTCCTGGTCGAGGATGAGGCCGCCGTCCGCGATCTCGTCGCCACGGCACTCGGTGATCGTGGCTATCGGTTGCTGACTGCGGCCGATGCCGACGAGGCGCTGCGCAAGGAAGTCGAGCATTCCGGCCCGATCGACCTGCTGATCACCGATGTCGTGATGCACGGCATGCGCGGCCCGGAACTGGCGCGCCGGATCCGCGAACGCCGGCCCTCGATTCCAGTGCTCCTCATGTCCGGCTATCCGGACGACGCCCTCAACGTCGGTGGCGGCCTTCAGGGCGGCACGTCCTTTCTGCAGAAGCCGTTCCGGGTGAGCGCGCTGGGTGCCAAGGTCGCCGAGATGCTGCGCTCGCCCAACCCGGCTGCGACGCCGGAATAGGCGCATGGCCCAAGTCGAGCGTCCTACCGCGGTCTTTCGCGAAACCGTCTCCGAGCTTCCGGGAGAGAGCCGTTGAGCGCGCAGCAGGGTGGGGTGTCGGTGCGCTTCGCCACGGTCCACGACATCGGCACGATTCTCGACTTCATCCGCCAGCTCGCCGAGTACGAGAAGCTCGCGCACCAGGTCGTCGCTGACGAAGCGACCCTCACGGCGCATCTTTTCGGCGACCGGCCGATGGCCGAGGTCCTGATCGCCGAGGTCGCCGATGCGCAGGGTACTCTTCCGGCCGGCTTCGCCCTGTTCTTCCACAATTTTTCGACCTTCCTCGGCCGGCCCGGGATCTACCTCGAGGATCTTTTCGTCCGGCCCGGGATGCGTGGACTGGGAATCGGCGGGACGCTGCTCGCCCATCTCGCCCGCGTCGCCGTCGAGCGCGGTTGCGGACGCTTCGAGTGGTCGGTGCTCGACTGGAACGAACCGGCGATCGGCTTCTACCGCGCCCTCGGCGCGCAGGCGCTCGACGAGTGGACGGTCTTTCGCGTCTCCGGTGAAGCGCTTGCGCGTCTCGCGGAGCGTGCGCAATGAATTCGCGCGCCCGGACATTGATCGACGAGCTCGGACTCGCTCCCCATCCGGAGGGCGGCTTTTTCGCCGAGCTCTACCGCTCGCCGCGGCAGGTCGACCCGCTCGACGGCCGGGCCCGCCGCGCGGCGCTCACCGGCGTCTGGTTCCTGATGCTCGCCGGTCAGCGCAGCGCCTGGCACGTCGTCGACTCCGACGAAATCTGGCTGCATTTCGAGGGCGCCGAGGTCCGGCTCTGGACTTTCGACGCGGCCACCGGTGCGCTCACCTCGGAGCTCCTCGGACCCCTCCGCCGCGGCGCCGAGGGCTGCTCGCCGCAGCGCATCGTCCCGGCCGGGATCTGGCAGGCGGCCGAGCCGACCGGCGACTTCTCGTTCACCGGCGCCTGCGTCGGACCGGGCTTCGCCTTCTCCGATTTCCGGATGCTCGCCGACGATCCCGCGGCGAAGGCCGCCCTGGAACGTGCCGATCGCGATTTGCTGAGGCTTCTCTGAATGAGCCTTGTCGGGACCAACATCGGGCACATCCGATTCGAGAGCCTGCTCGGAATGGGAGGCATGGGCGAGGTCTACCGCGCTTTCGACGAGAAGCTTCAGCGTGTCGTGGCGGTGAAGACGATCCGCGCCGAGCATCGCCTCTCGGGCACCGCCCGGGCGCGCTTCCTGCGCGAGGCGCGAATCCTCTCGCGCCTCGCCAATCCACTGATCTGCCAGGTCTACGATCTCATCGAGTCCGAAGAGGCCGACCTCCTCGTGCTCGAGTTCGTGGACGGCGAGACGCTCGACCAGCTGCGCTCCGACCGCAAACTCTCGGAACGCGAGGTCCTCGAAGTCGGAGCGCGGATCGCCGAAGCGCTGACCGTGGCTCATCGCGAACACATCATCCATCGCGATCTGAAGCCGGCGAACATCATGGTGCTGCCCTCGGGAGCGGTGAAGGTGCTCGACTTCGGCATCGCGCGGTCGAGCACGGACGAGGCCGGCGGTGAGGGACCTGGCGTCGGCATGCCTGGCGGCAAGGGCGATATCGGAATCACCGGGGAGCAAGCCCACGATCCCGAGAGCACCATCGCCTTCGGCGGTAGCGCGACCGGAATCGCCAATTTCTCGGCAGCGTTGACGCAGCAGGGATCGATCGTCGGCACCATTCTCTACATGAGCCCGGAGCAGGCCGCGGGGGAGGAGCTCTCCGAGGCGAGCGACATCTTTTCGTTCGGCATCCTGTTGCAGGAGCTGCTGACCGGAAGGTCGCCCTACCCGTTCGAGCCCGTGCCGCAGCTGCTGATGCGCGTCGCCGGATACGGCAGCCTGCCGATTCTCGCCAGCGACGGGATCGATCCCGAGGTCGCCCGCCTGGTGGAGGACCTGAAGCACCCGGTGCCGGCGCGGCGACCGAGCGCCGGCGAGTGCCTGGAGCGCATGCGCTCGTTGCTCGACAAGCCACAGCGCATGCGACGCCGACGGCTGAAGGTCGCCGCGATCTCGATCTCTTTCGCTTTGTTGTCCGTCGTGCTCGCCGTCGTCTCCTACTTGGCGTTGCGCGAAAAGCGCGCCCGCACCCGCGCTGAGAACCTCGCTGTCGATCTCGAGCGCGAGGCGACCCGCGCCAACCGCGAGGCGACGACGGCGAATCGCGTTGTCGACTTTCTCGTCGAGCTCTTCGAACAGGCCGATCCGGAGCAATCGCAAGGCCGCGAGGTCACGGTGCGCGAGATCGTCGACCTCGGCGGACAGCGGATCACCCGCGGCCTCGCGAACGAGCCCTTGATCCAATCCCGTCTTCAGGACACCCTCGGCGGCATCACCTGGCGCCTGGGAGACCTCTCTGCGGCGGCGAGCCTGCTCGAAGAGGCGCTCGCCACGGAGGAGCGCGAGCGCGGGCCTGACGAAGCGGCAGTGGGCGAAGTGCTGTCGCACCTTGGAGCGGTCTACATCGATCTCGGACGCCTGCCGGAGGCGGAAAGGGCGCTCGTCCGAGCGGAGGCGATCTTTGACCATCAGGCGCGGCCACCAGTCGAAGAACTGGCGCGCACCCTCAACTCGATGGGCGCTCTCGCCTACAAGCAGGGCGATGTCGAAGCAGCGGAGAAGCACTTTGCGCACTCGCTCGCGCTGTTGCGCGGTGAACCGCAGCCGCCGCCGCGCGATATCGCTCTGGCGCTCAACAACCTCGCGATTCTCGCCTGGCGGCGCGCCGACTTCGAGCAGGCCGAGGCTTACTACCGCGAAGCGCTGATTCTCAACGAGGCGCTTCTCGGCGCGAACCACCCGCACATCGCGGCCCAGCTCAACAACATGGGAATCCTGGCGCGCGATCTCGGCAACTTCGCGGAGTCCGAGCGCCTGCACCGGCGCGCCCTGACGATCGCCGAGAAAGCGCTCGGCCCATCACATCCGGACGTCGCCTCGATTCTCAACAGCCTTGCCCGGCTCTACGGCAGGCAAGGACGGGTCGCCGAGGGCATCGCCCTCCTCGAGCGCGCGCTCGAGATCTGCCGCAAGGCCTACGGCGCCGACCACGCCGAGACCGGCATGACTTTGCTGCGGCTCGGGGACTTCGCTCGCCAGGCCCGGCAGTGGCAGCGCGCCGAGCGTTACGTGCTCGGCGGCAAGACCACTCTCACCGCAGCCCTGGGCCCCGACCATTCCCGCCTTATCGAGGCCTGGTCGGCGCTGGGTCACCTGCGGCGTGATCAAGGGCAGGCTGTGGAGGCCGCGGCGGCGTTCCGCGAGGGGCTGCGCATCGGCAGGACCACCTTGGGCGCAGCCCATCCCGACGTCCTGGCGCTCGAGAAAGAGCTTGCATCTCTCCCCGGGCTGCAGGAGACTGGCCACAACGGAGGCCGGTCATGAGGCATCAGAGCTGGCTCGGGCGCGCAGCGAGCATCGCCGGCATCGCTGGAGCCATCGCAGCAGGGGCGTCATTCCCCGCCGGCGCGCAGCCGCCGCTCCCGGTGGGTCTGCAGGCTCTCGCCAACACCACGACCACGGGCAACCAGGACGAGTCCGCCGTCGCCGTCGATCCCAACGGGAACTTCCTGGTGGTCTGGCGCGACGAGTTCCTCGACGGCAGCGCCTCCGCCATCATCGGGCGCCGCTTCAGCGCGCGGACCGGACTGCCGCTCTCCAACGAGTTCCTGATCAACCTCAGCACGGACGGCGATCAGCGCAATCCGGCGATCGCCATCGCCGACGACGGTCGCTTCGTCGTGGTCTGGGAGGGCCCGGACAGCCTGTCACCCCTCACCCCCGGAATCTTTGCCAGCCTCCGGCAGGCGAACGGCACTGCCATCGTTGCCGAGTTCCCGGTCAACACCGGCACCTCAGGCGTGCAGCGCCGGCCGGCGGTAGCCATGCAGCCGGGCGGCGGCTTTTTCATCGTCTGGCAGGACAACACTCCAATTGGCTTCAACCCGCTCCCCGATGAGAACATCGCCGGCCGGCTCTATCCGGCGAACTTCCCGGCGACGCCTCCGGGGAATCCATTCCAGATCAATACCGGAACGATCGCCGGCGACCAGGAGCAGCCGGCGGTGGCTCCGATTCCCTCGACCGGCGGCTGGCTCGCCGGCTGGCAGGGACCGTTCTCGCCGTCGCTCATCCCGTCGATCTTCGTGCGGGTTCTCGACGCCGGCGGCAGCGGCACGATCGAGCAAGTGGTCAACAGCTCGAGCAACGCCGTGCAGCGCTCGCACGTCGCGTTGGCGACGAACAGCCAGGGTGACGCGGTGGCAGTCTGGGAGGCACCGGACGCGAGCTTCCGTGGCATCTTCGCCCGCCGGATCGACGCCGGCGTACCGAGCGCGGCCGAGGAGCAGGTCAATCTCACGACCAGCCTGGACGAGCGCGAGCCGTCAGTGGCGATCGATCAGCGCGGCGCTTTCGTCACCGTCTGGGTCGTCGCCTCGCCCACAGCTTTCGGCGCCTGGGAAGAGACCCCAGAGGGCAGCCCAATCATCATCCAGGGGCGCAAGAAGAGCACCGGAGGACGCTTCGCCGAGCTCGACGATTCGCTAACGCCGCCCGCGGACAGCGAGTTCCGGGTCGACACTTCGGGTAGCGCCTTCGTCGACCCCTGGGTGACGACAGAACCGCGCGGCAACTTCGTCGTCGCCTGGCAGGGCACCGACCCGACTGACCCGCAGGGCAATGGCGTCTTCTATCGCGGTTTCCGCGACGCCGTCTTCGCCGATGGCTTCGAAACCCAGAATACGACGCGCTGGAGCGCCACCTTTCCGCCCTGAGGCCGCGATAGGCTTCGCGCTCGACCGCAGCGCTCGGGAGCCAGGTTCCATGCGACAGAATCTTCAGGAAGCCCGGAAGCAGTCCGCCTACGTCCTCGACCTGATCTCCAAGAAGTCGCTCACCAGCGACGAGAAGGCGCGCGTCGTCGAGGAGTCGGTTCGCTACTGGGCGGAGCACGTCAACGAAGGGTTCCTGCAGTTCCGCAAGGCGGTTTCGACCGACTACACCGCGGTCGAATGGGAAGACGATGGCGCCGTCTTCCGCGATGTCCATGGCAAGGAGTTCATCGACATCCTCGGCGGCTACGGCATCTACGTCGTTGGCCACCGCCATCCGCGCGTCATGAAGGCGGTGCGCGATCAGCTCGACCGCCAGGCGATCCACTCCCAGGAGCTCATCGATCCGCTGCGCACCTATCTCGCCAACCTGGTGGCGCTCATCACGCCGGGCGACTTGCAGTTCTCTTTCTTCACCAACTCTGGAACCGAGTCGATCGAAGGCTGTCTCAAGATGGCGACCCTTACGACAGGCCGCCATCACTACATCGGCGCAGCCGGAGCCTTCCACGGCAAGAGCATGGGCTCGCTCGGCGGCACCTCGAAGGCGGTGTTTCGCGAGCCGTTCCTGCCGCTGATGCATTGGACCCACGTGCCGTGGGGCGACATCGACGTGCTCGCCAAGATGATGAAGATCTTCGACTTCACCGGCGACCGGGTCGCCGCGGTGGTCCTCGAGCCGATCCAGGGCGAAGGCGGTATCAACGTCGCGCCAGAGGGCTACCTCGCCGCGGCGCGCGAGCTCTGTGACCGCTATGGCGCCATGCTGGTGTTCGACGAGATCCAGTCCGGCATGGGGCGCTCGGGAAAGATGTTCGCCTGTGAGCACGACGGCGTCGCTCCCGATCTCATGGCCCTTGGCAAGGGTTTCGGCGGCGGGGTCATGCCGATCGGCGCGACCGTGGGAACTGCGAAGACCTGGGAACGCTATATCGAGAATCCGTTCCTCCACACCACCACCTTCGGCGGCAACCCGGTCGCATGCGCCGCCGCGATCGCGACCATCGGCATTCTGCTCGACGAAGACCTAGCGAAGCAGGCGGGCGAGAAGGGCGACTACCTGCTCGGCAAGTTCGCCGATCTGGGTGCCCGCTACCCGAACCTGCTCAAGCTCTGGCGAGGCCGCGGACTGATGCTCGGCCTCGAGTTCGCCGACGGCGATCTGGGTTACGCCGTTTCGAAGAACCTCTTCGCGCGGCAGATTCTGATCGGTGGAACCTACATCAACGCGCGAACCCTCCGCGTCGAGCCCCCGCTCACGATCAGCTACCCCCAGCTCGACCGCTTCCTCGAGGCGCTCGACGAGTCCCTGGCGGCGGTCTACGAGGAGCACCATCTCTGAGCGACCGCCGGAACCGTTGAAGCCGATCGAAGAGGCCTGCTTCTGGCTCGCCGATCTGCCGGCGAGAGCTCCGCGGCCAGCGCTCAGCGGCGAGCAGCAAGCCGACATCGCGATCGTCGGCGGTGGCTTCACCGGCCTGTGGACGGCACTCTTTCTGAAGGAGCTCGCGCCCGAGAAGGAGGTCGTCCTCCTCGAGGCGGAGCGAATCGCCTATGGCGCCTCGGGCAGGAACGCCGGACAGATCGGCGAGACCTTCGACCACTCGCACACGCTGGCCATTCAGCATTTCGGCGAGGACGAAGCGCGCCGGCTGGCGCAGCTCGCACGCCGGAACCTCGACGAGATGGAGTCCTTCCTCACGAGGGAATCGATCGACGCCGAGTTCTCGCGCGCCGGTCAGCTCGTGCTCGCCCTCACGAAAGCGCACACAATGGATGCCGAGGTCGCCCTGTCCTCGGCGCTACGACTCGGCATCGATGACTGGCAAACCCTGGACGGGGAAGCAACCCGCCGCCGACTCGGCAGCCCCCTTCCCTTGGGTGCGCTTTTTGCCCCGCGAGCCGCCACGGTTCATCCAGCGAAGCTGGCCTCGGGCCTTGCCCGTGTGGCGGAGGCCAGGGGAGTACGGATCCACGAACACTCGCCGGTGAACGAGATCCACTACCAAGGCGCGGGGCTCCGCTTGAGGACCGAGCGCGGCGCAATCCTCGCTCCGCGGACCGTCCTCGCGACGAACGCCTATTCCCATCACCTCATCGCCCGACTCACGCGGCGCTTCCTGCCCCTATACGACTACGTTCTCGCCAGCGAGCCGCTCGACGCGACGCAGAGAAAAGTGATCCGGTGGCAGGGCCGCGAGGGGGTGACCGACTTCCGCAGCTTTTTCAACTACTCTCGTCTGACGGCCGACGACCGCGTGGTCTGGGGGTCGAGCGAGGCGGTCTACTACCGCGGCAACAGCGTCGGCCCGCCCCACGACCACGCTCCCGCCGTCTATGCCGCGCTCGAAGCGAGCTTCGCGCGTTTCTTTCCCGACCTCTCTGCGCTCCGATTCCCCTTTCGCTGGGGCGGCCCGATCGCCGCCACCACCCGTTTCACGCCGTTCTTCGGGGCGCACTTTTCCGGTCGGCTGGTCTACGGCCTGGGATACACCGGCCACGGCGTCGGCACGACCCGCGTCGCCGGGCGGCTCCTTGCCCACCTCGCGCTCGAGCGCCGGAGCGAGCTCGCAGACCTCGCCTTGGTGCGCAAGCCGCCCTTCCCTTATCCGCCCGTGCCGCTGCGCGGCTGGGCGGTCGGCCGCGTGACGCAGGCCCTTCGGGCTGTCGACGGCGGCGCAGAACCAAGCTTGATTCTGCGTCTCCTCGACCGCCTGGGCATCGGCTTCTCGAGCTGACCGGGGCCGCCACCGCCCCGCCGCGGCGGTCGTTTTCTCCGTGCTAGTGTCGCGAAAAACAGGAGGAGACCCACCTCATGATCGAGCATCGCGCATGGCATCGAAGCTCCGCATTCGCTCTGGCTGCGACTCTCGCCGGCGGCCTTGGCGTCGTCAGCTGCAGTCCGGCGGCGAAGGATCCCGTTTCCACACCCTCCACGAAGGGTGCGATGTCCCAGGTCGGACCCGGTGAAGGCGCGCTCACCATCATCGCCTGGGCGGGCTACATCGAGCGCGGTGAAACCGACAAGGCCTACGATTGGGTCACCGGCTTCGAACAGAAGACCGGCTGCAAGGTGAGCGTCAAGATCGCCGCGACCTCCGACGAGATGGTCGCGCTGATGAACGAGGGCGGCTTCATCGACGTGGTCACCGCTTCCGGCGATGCTTCGAACCGGTTGATCTCCGGCGGGAAGGTGCAGGAGATCAATCTCGGTCTCATTCCGAGCTGGAAGGACGTCGATCCGCGGCTGCAGAGCGCCGCCTGGCATACGGTGGGCGGCAAGCACTACGGCGTGCCCTACCAATGGGGACCGAACGTCCTCATGTACAACTCCAAGGTCTTCGGCGACAAGCCGCCGACGAGCTGGAACGTGGTGTTCGAAGAGATGAGCCTCCCGGACGGCAAGTCGAACAAGGGGCGTGTCCAGGCCTACGACGGTCCCATCTACCTCGCCGACGCAGCGCTCTATCTCAAGGCGCATCGTCCGGAGCTCGGCATCACCGACCCCTACGAGCTCAACCACGATCAGTTCAAGGCGGCGCTCGAGCTCCTGCGCGAGCAGAGAAGGCTCATCGGCCGCTACTGGCACGACGCCAACATCCAGATGGACGATTTCAAGAACGAGGGCGTCGTCGCCTCGGGTTCCTGGCCGTTTCAGGTCAACGTGCTCGCCGCAGGCGGCGCGCCGGTCGCGAGCGTCTTCCCCTCCGAGGGCACGACCGGATGGGCGGACACCACGATGATGCACGTCGATGCGCCGCACCCGAACTGCTCCTACATGTGGCTCGAGCACTCGCTCGACGCCAAGCTCCAGGGGGACCTCGCCGCCTGGTTCGGTTCGCTGCCGGCGGTGCCGGCGGCTTGTCAGGGAAATGCCCTGCTGGGCGAGAAGGGCTGCGAAGGCAACGGCTTCGCCCAGTTCGAGAAGATCGCGTTCTGGAAGACCCCGAAGGCGGATTGCGGTAATGGCAGCAAGGACTGCATCCCGTACCACGAGTGGGTAACCAACTACATCGGCGTCATCGGCGGTCGGTAACGGCGGCTTGATCGCCGTCGAGTTTCAGGGCGTCTCCAAGCAGTTCGGAGACCTCGTGGCGGTCGACAACGTCGACCTCTGCATCGAGAATGGCGAATTCTTCACCCTTCTCGGTCCCTCGGGCTCCGGCAAGACGACCTGTCTGCGCCTCGTGGCGGGATTCAACCTGCCGTCTTCGGGCCGGATCCTCCTCGACGGCGCGGACGTCTCGACGAAGCCGCCCTACGAACGCAACGTCAATACCGTTTTCCAGGACTACGCCCTCTTCCCTCACCTCTCTGTGGGTGAGAACGTTGCCTACGGCCCCATGGTGCGCGGCATCGGACGGACCGAGCGCCGGCGGATGGCCGACGAGATGCTCGCCCTGGTCGAGCTCTCGGGCCACTCCGCCCGCCGGCCCTCCGAGCTCTCGGGCGGCCAGCGCCAGCGCGTCGCACTGGCGCGCGCCCTGGTCAACCGACCGAAGGTTCTGTTGCTCGACGAACCTCTGGGCGCCCTCGACCTCAAGCTGCGCCATCAGATGCAGATCGAACTCAAGGCGATCCAGCAGCGGGTCGGCATCACCTTCATCTTCGTCACCCACGATCAGGAAGAGGCGCTCACCATGAGCGACCGTCTGGCGGTCTTCGAGCGCGGCCGCATCGCCCAGATCGGCACGCCGGCCGAGGTCTACGAGTCGCCAGCGACCGAGTTCATCGCCGGATTCGTCGGCACGGCGAACGTCCTGAGCGGCGAGACGTCGCGCCGGATCCTCGGCCACGACGGTCTTTACGCGCTGCGTCCGGAGAAGATCTCGATCTCGCTGGCCGGAGAACCTGGAGATCCGGGAGCGCGCTGGGTCGAAGGTACGGTGCGCGAGGTCATGTTCGCCGGCATGATGACGCGCTACACCGTCGCTCTCGAGGACAACGCCGAGCTCCACGTCGTGGCGCAGAACCTCGCTCCAGAGACCTCCGGCACGATTGCGCGCGGCACCCGGGTGGTCCTCGCCTGGAATCCCGTCCACGAGCGTCCGCTGGCGGCAAGCTGAGCTGAACCCGGACCTCGAGAGCCCGTCGCGATGCTCACCCGCCTATCGACTGTGCTCTACCGGCGACCGAGGGTTGCCCTTGCCCTGCTTCTCGTCGCGCCCCTCGTCTGGCTTTGCGTGGTGTATGTCGGCGCCCTCGGCGCCCTACTCGCCCAGTCGTTCTTTCGCCTCGACCACTACACCGGCCAGGTGGTGCGGAGCTTCACTCTCGAGACCTATGCCGCCCTCGCCAGCCGATCGAATTTCGACATCGTGCTGCGTACCGCCGGAATGGCGGCGGCGGTGACTGTAGCCGCTGCGATCCTCGCTTTCCCGCTCGCCTTCTTCATGACCTTTCATGCCACCGGACGCCTGCGCGCGCTGCTCTACCTCGCGGTCATCCTGCCGCTTTGGTCGAGCTATCTGGTGCGGGTCTACGCCTGGAAGCTGATTCTCGCCAGGGAGGGGATCGTCTCCTGGATCGTCGCCCATACGGGACTCGGGGGGCTGCTCGAGAGCTGGCTCGCACTCCCGCTCGTCGGCGGGCCCTCGCTCTCGATCTCGACCACCGGCATCTTTCTCGCCTTTCTCTACGTCTGGCTGCCCTACATGGTGCTGCCGATCCAGGCGGCGCTCGAGCGCGTGCCGCGCTCACTGCTGGAGGCCTCGGGAGATCTGGGAGCGACGCCTCGCACCACCTTCCTCCATGTCACCTTGCCGCTGGTTTTTCCCGGAATCGTCGCCGGTTCGATCTTCACCTTCTCGCTCACTCTCGGCGATTTCATCGTGCCGTCGGTGATCGGCAACTCGAGCTTCTTCCTCGGTCAGGCGGTGCTCTCGCACCAGGGAACGTCTGGGAACGTTCCGCTCGCCGCCGCTTTCACGGTTGTGCCGATGGTGATCATGGGCCTGTACCTGCTTCTCGCCCGACGCCTCGGGGCGTTCGATGCGATCTAAGGTTCTGCTGTTTCTCGCTTCGGCGGCGGCGCTCGCTTTCCTGCACCTCCCGATGGGGATCATCCTGCTCTACGCCTTCACCACGGATGACCGCACCTACGGCTTCCCGCCGCCCGCGCTCACCACGCGCTGGTTCGCGGTGGCCTGGCAGCGCGCGGACCTCTGGCAGGCGGTGAACCTCTCGGTGCGCGTCGCCGCCACCGCAACCCTCGCCGCCATCGTGCTCGGCACGCTCGCCGCGGCGGCGGTCTGGCGCAGCCGGTTCTTCGGCAAGGAGACCCTTTCGTTCCTGCTCATCCTGCCGATCGCCCTGCCGGGCATCGTCACCGGGATCGCCCTGCGCTCCGCGCTCGGCTTCGTCGGCATCCCTTTCAGCTTCTGGACGATCGTCATCGGCCACGCGACCTTCTGCATGGTGGTGGTCTACAACAACGCGCTGACCCGCTTTCGCCGCACCGGCACATCGCTCCTCGAGGCATCGATGGACCTGGGCGCGAATTCCTTTCAGACCTTCCGCTATGTCCTGTTGCCGAATCTGGCCTCGGCCCTGCTCGCGGGAGGAATGCTGGCCTTCGCGCTCTCGTTCGACGAAGTGATCGTGACCACCTTCACGGCCGGCCGGCAGGAGACGCTTCCGATCTGGATCTTCGGCCAGCTCACCCGCCCGCGCGATCGCCCGGTCACCAACGTCGTGGCGGTTTTCGTCATCGCGGTCACGTTCGTCCCGATCTATCTGGCTCACCGGCTGACGAGAGAGAAGGGCGATACCGGGAGCTCCGTCTAGGAGCCTGCGCGGGTGAAACCGGGCGGACTCTACGCCTGCGAAGGTGGCGGGGCTTGCGGATGCGCCGGCGAAGCCGCATCCGCGACCGCGAGGGCCAAGGCGAGTGCCTGGTCGAACGAGGTGC
>JBDSRU010000122.1:0-4858 GCA_039929145.1 Thermoanaerobaculia bacterium | reverse complement strand
TCCGGCCGCCCATCTTTTCGACCAGGTTCTTCGAGATCGCGAGGCCGAGCCCGGTGCCGCCGTACTTGCGCGTGGTCGAGGAATCGGCCTGGCTGAACGACTGGAAGAGCCGGCCGCACTGCTCCGCGGTCATGCCGATGCCGGAATCCTTGACCCAGAAGTGGAGCTCGACGCCGTCCTCGTCCTCCGCCACCGTTTCGAGTCCGACCACGATCTCGCCTTGATGGGTGAACTTGACCGCGTTGTTGGCGAGATTGATCAGCACCTGCCCGAGGCGGGTCGGATCGCCCACCAGCGCCGTCGGCACTTCCGCCGCGACGTCGAACAGCAGCTCGAGCGCCTTGTCTTCGGCCTTGATGCCGACCAGGCTCGCGAGGTGCTCGAGCACATCCTCGAGCCGGAACGCGATCCTCTCGAGGCTCATCTTGCCGGCTTCGATCTTCGAGTAATCGAGAATGTCGTTGATGATCGCCAGCAGGCTCACCGCGGCGCGATGGGACTTCTCGACGTAGTTGCGCTGCTGGCGGTCGAGCTCGGTGCCGAGCGCCAGATGCGACATGCCGATAATGGCGTTCATCGGCGTGCGGATCTCGTGACTCATGTTGGCGAGGAAGTCGCTCTTCGCGCGTGTCGCCTCTTCGGCGGCCTGCTTCGCCTGCAGCAACTCCTCCTGTTGCGCCTCGAGCCGCTCGGCCTGCTGCCGCGTCTCGTCGAGGAGGTGCAGTGTCCGCGAGCTGCGTTCGAGGATCTCGAGGCTCATCGCGGCCACCGGCAGAACGCCGTCCATGAGCTCCCGTTCACGCGCTCCCCAGACCGAGAACGCGGCGAGCTCGACGACCCCGAGCAGGCGCTCGTTGAGCAGAATCGGCAGGATCGCGATCGCCCGCGGCGGCGCTCCGCCGAGCCCCGAGCCGATGCGCACGTAGCCCGCGGGAGGATCCTCGAGGTGTATCGGCGCGCGCTCGACGGCGCACTGGCCCACCAGCCCCTCGCCGAAGGAGACCGGCGCGACGCTCGCCCCGGGCTCGCGACAACCGTAGGCGGCGACGCGCTGCAACTGGCGCCCGCCCTCCGGGCAGACATAGAGCAGGCCGTGGCCGAGCTGCACGAGCGGCGCGAGGCTTCCGAGGAGCACGCTCCCCAGCTCCGCCGGATCCTTGGCGCGCTGCAGGGTGCCGGCGATCGCGGCCTCGTGACTCTTGATCCAGCGCTGGTCCTCCACCTGGCGCGCGGCGGTCCGCAGCACTTCGACCGCCCGCGCCAGCTCGCCGAGCTCGTTCGGATAGTCGGTCAGCGGGACCTCGACATCGAGACGTCCGGCGGCCAGCTCGTTCACGGCATCGCGCAGTCTGCCCGCCGGGCGCCGGATCGAGGCGCCGACGAAGTAGCCGAAGAGCGCGCCAAAGGCGAGACCGCCAGCGATGAGGGCCCAGGTCAGCTGCCGGGCTCGCGCGTAGAGCTTGAGGGCGCGGTCGGCGGAGGCCTTGGCACCCACTTCCTTGCTGCGGGCGATGTCGTTCAGGGCGTCGTCGGCGAGGTCGCCCTGGCGCGCGAACTCGGCGCTGGTGACGAAGGCGATGGCAGCGCTGGTGTGCACCTCGTCGTTGGCCGAGAGCTCGATCGCGCGCTCGACATTCAGGGCGTAGAGCGCATACGCGGCCTCGAACTCGTTGAGCTTCTGCAGATTCTCGGAGCGAAAGATGCCGCCGCGCGCCAGCTCGAGCTCCTGGCGGAGGGTCGCCTCGGCGACCGCGATGTTCTCGTGGGCGCGGGCCTTGGCCGTCGCGTCGGAGGCGAGCATCATCTGACGCAGGGCGCGCCCGATGTAGACCAGATTGACATTCGCCTCCTTGAGATGCGAGATGCCGAGCAGCTCCTTCTCGTAGATCTGTTCGGCCTCGTTCCTCATCGTGCGCAGGTTCGCCAGGCTCTGCACGCCGAGCAGCAGCGCGATTACGAGGACGCCGCCGAAGCCGAGGAGGAGCTTCGTACCGAGTCTGCGGCGATCGAGCCTGCCGCTCAGTCTGGTCATGCCGATCACTCCGCTCATTCCGCTCACCCCACCCCGGCTACGAGATGCGACGGCTCCGACCCGGAGCGGCTCACGCCCCATATCCGTGCAGACGATTGAGGCTCTTCGCCTTTTCCGTCAGCTCCGCGTCCGAGTCGCGCAGCAGCGCTGAGACGCCGCGGATCTCCGCCTCGATGGCGAGAAACGCGTCGACCATGTCGGGGTCGAAGTGGGTGCCGCGGCCCGCATGCAGGATGGCGAGAGCCTCCTCGTGCGCCATGCCTTCCTTGTAGACGCGGCGGCTGACCATCGCGTCGTAGACGTCGGCGACCGCCATCAGGCGGGCCGAGACCGGGATCTCTTCGCCAACCTTGCCCTCCGGGTAGCCGCTCCCGTCCCACCTCTCCTGGTGGCCGTAGGCGATCTCCTTGGCGTAGCGCAGGAACTCGACATTCGTGCCGAGGCGCTCCTCCGCCTGCAGGATCGCGTCGCGGCCGATGGTGGCGTGGGTCTTCATCACCTCGTACTCTTCGACGTCGAGCTTCCCCGGCTTGAGCAGGATGCGGTCGGGAATGCCGACCTTGCCGATGTCGTGCAGCGGCGCCGACTTGAACAGCATCTCGATCGTCGCGTCGTCGAGGAAGCGGCGGAAGCGCGGGTGGCTCTGCAGCTGCTTCGCCAGGGCGCGGAGGTAGAACTGCGTGCGGCGGATGTGATTGCCGGTGTCGAGGTCGCGGGTCTCGGCGAGCGAGGCCAAGGCGAGAATGGTGACGTCCTGGATCGCCGAGACCTCCGCCGTGCGCCGCGCGACCTCGGCTTCGAGATAGTCGTTCTGGTCGCGCAGAAAGTCGGCCGCGGCCTTGATCGCGAGGTGCGTGGCGACGCGCGCCAGCACGATCGGCGGGCTGATCGGTTTGGTGATGTAGTCGACGGCGCCGAGCTCGAGGCCGCGTTGCTCGTCCTCGACGTTCGACATCGCGGTGAGGAAGATGACCGGAATGCCGCGCGTCAGCGGGTCGGCCTTGAGCTCGCCGCAGACGTCGTAGCCGGAGTGCACCGGCATCATGATGTCGAGCAGAATCAGGTCGGGCGGCTCGTCGCCGCGCACGATCGTCAGCGCCTTCTCGCCGCTGCTCGCGACCTTGACGCGGTAGCGATCCTTGAGCAGGCCGCTCATCAGGGTGAGGTTGTCCGGCGTGTCATCGACGACCAGGATCGTCGCCTTCTTCGGATATTCGGGCGCAGCGAGGCTCATCGCGGGATCTCCATGCGCATCGTGCAGGAAGTCACGGCCGTCCGCAAGCCGAGCGTGCATCGGGGTGTCGGATCTGCCACGACCTTCCGGCACCTGCCGAAATCGGTCGCAGCCCTGCTGTGGGGAGTCCTGCAGGCCGTTGGCGATACCCTACCCCCCGCACAGCCATCGCATTCGCCGCTGGGAAGTCGCAGAATCGAGAGAGGGAGATCAGGATGAATTCGCGAATCGTCGTGCGGTGGAGGACGGCGTGCACCCTGTTGGCGCTGCCGCTGGTGGGGATGCTCAGCGCCTGCACGAGCCTGATGACCTCCTTCGGCGGGGCGATGCCGGAGACCTTGCGGACCCAGAGCGTCGCGGCCGAGGCCCTGGTGCTGGAGGTCTGGGATACCGGCTGGACGGTCAACGACGATCCGGTGGTCGGGATGAAGGTGCGCGTCCAGCCGGCCGACGGCCCGGCCTACGAGGCGACGATCGAGAAGACCCTGGTGTCGCGGATCGCGACCTGGCAGTTCCAGCCAGGAACGACGATTCCGGTGCGCTACGACCCGCAGAATCCGGCCGTGGTGGCGGTCGACACCGAGCCGCGCGCGGCGCAGGCCTCCTCCGGCAACCCGTATCGCGACAGCTACGAGGGCGTCACGCAGATCGGCGTGGGCCTGCTGCCGCCGCCCGACGAGCCGCTGGTCTACCTCGGGACCGGCGACAGCGCCGGCGACCGCCAGGCGCTCTACGCGCGCAACTACACGGTACTCGGGGGTTCGGTTGTTGTGGGCGGGGCGGATCTGGCACAGGCGGTCGATCAGGGCAAAGAAGTCGGCGCAGCGCTGATCCTCGTCTACGGCAGCTTCGTTACGCCGGACGGGATGTCGCTCGAGGTCCTGCCCTATCGCCCGCGGCCGCACTCGATTCGAGAAGGCTCTTACGGCGAGCAAGCGCCGCCGCTCCTTCCGGGCCCCGTCGCCGACGGCCGCGTCGCGCTCTACTGGGGAAAGTCCAAACCGCCGATTCTGGGCGTCGTCTTCCACGCGAATGTCGCCAACGTCGGAGAACCCGGGCGACGCCTCGTCGTCGAGGCGGTGACCGACGACTCGCCCGCCGCCATCGCGGGGATTGCACCCGGAGACGCCTTGGTCGCGATCGACAGTGAACCGATCGGCGACGTCCTCGGCATTCCGGCGCTCCTGCGCTCCAAGGCCGGACAAAGCGTCCCCTTCGACCTCATCCGCGCCGGCGAGCCGCTCTCCCTCACCGTCGACCTCGCCCCCGACCCGGGGACACAATAGGCCGCCGACACGTTCAGGGGACACGTTCACGGCACACCATCAAGGTGACACTACGAAGCGGGACACACACCGAGGACACACATGAAGGACACACACCGAGGACGCACACCGTCTTGCGGCCGAAGCGCGCCCGCCGCCGCCCTCTAGAGCCGGACCTCCACCTCCACCGGATTGTGATCGCTCAGCCGATTCCACTCTTCGTCCGCATGCACCTCTGCCCGGACGAGTCGCTCGCGCCAGGCCTCCGGTACGAAGAGCCCGTCGCAGTGGTACGACGCCGTGACGTTTCGTCGCCAGCGCAGTGTC
>JBDSRU010000121.1:0-3404 GCA_039929145.1 Thermoanaerobaculia bacterium | reverse complement strand
CCGGCGCCGCCGGCAATCCGATCGTCGTGCGCGGCCTCCGCGTCGGCGGTGCGCGGCCGATCCTCTCCGGCGGCGCCAACACGATTGAGATCCAGTCCGACCATTTCGTCTTCGAGAACTTCGAGGTGACCGGCGGGAGCTCTCGCTGCGTCTACCATCACTCCGACGACGTCGTGATGCGCGACCTCTACGTGCACGACTGTCCCGCCCACGGCCTGCTCGGCGCCGACACCGACTCGGGTTCGCTCACCCTCGAGTACAGCGAGTTCGCCCGCGCTGGCGCCGGCACTTCGCAGCACATGATCTACATGGCGACCGACCAGGACATCCACCCCGGCTCGGTCTTCCGCATGCGTCACTGCTACCTCCACGACACCAACGGCGGCAACGCCGTGAAGAGCCGCGCCGAGCGCAACGAGATCTACTTCAACTGGATCGAAGGGGCGCAGTACCACCTGCTCGAGCTCATCGGCCCCGACGAAGGCGCCGTCACCCCGCCGCCGGGGATTCGCGAAGACTCCGATGTCGTCGGCAACGTCCTGGTGCACAAGGCGTACGATCCGCCGGGAACTCCAGGTCCGTTCGACGGCAATTTCTACTTCGTCCGCGTCGGCAGCGACATGCGTTGCGACGATGGGGGCACCAACTCGACGCGCGGCCGATACCGGTTCGTCAACAACACCTTCGTGCGCCAGAGCGGCGGCACCGGCGCCCACGTCTTCCGTCCGTTCGGCTACCTGCAGTCGATCGAGATGTCGAACAACATCTTCTGGAGCTCTGCGGCCGGAGCGTTCGGCTTGGTGCGCAGCGACGACGCCGAGCGTTGCTGGACGGACGGCGAGCAGATCTCCGGCCAGAAGAACTGGGTCGAGACCGGAACGACCCCGATCCCTGCCGGCTGGTCGGACACCGTCCTCGGCGCTGCTCCCGGCCTCATCGACGCCGCCAACCTGGACCTCCGCCCCGCGGCCGGCAGCCCGTTGCTCAACGTCGGCACCGCCACCCCGACCGGCCCCCCCGGCTTTCCCTTCCCCAACCCGCACTTTCCGCCGGCCTTCGAGCCGCCACGGCGCAGCGTCCTCCCGGGCTCACCCGCCCCTGCGCGGATCCCCAGCGGCATGATCGACATCGGCGCCTACGAGTTTCCGGGGTCGATATTCGGTGACGGATTCGAGATTCAGAGCGCCAGCCGGTGGTCCGGAACCGGCCTCAGGTCGGCTCAGCCCTGAACCTGCAGGCGCGGCGCTGACCTGAGCGAGAATCGAGTCTCAACGAAGCAGCTGATCAAGGAGACCCGAACATGACGCCCAGGAATACGATCTGCCTCTGGTTCGACAAGGATGCCGAGGACGCCGCGCGCTTCTACGCCGCCACTTTCCCAGACAGCGCGGTGACCGGCGTGCACACGGCACCCGGCGACTTTCCCGGTGGCAGGAAGGGCCAGGTCCTGACCGTGACCTTCACCGTTCTGGGGATTCCCTGCATGGGCTTGAACGGCGGCTCGGCCTTCCAGCAAAGCGAGGCCTTTTCGTTCCAGATCGCGACCGACGATCAGGAGGAGACGGACCGCTACTGGAACGCGATCGTCGGCAACGGCGGAAAAGAGAGCGAGTGCGGCTGGTGCAAGGACCGCTGGGGTCTCTCGTGGCAGATCACCCCCCGCACCCTCACCGAGGCGATGGAGGCGGGCGGAGCGGAGGCCAAGCGTGCCTTCGACGCCATGATGACCATGGGAAAGATCGACGTCGCCGCGATCGATGCCGCGCGCCGCGGCTGAAGGGGTCTAAGACCGGTCTGTCAGCGACCGTACGGCTTGATGCGGGGAAAAAGAGGAAGGATCCAGCCCGAAGGATGGTTGGGACGCAGGGATTCGAACCCCGATTCTGCGGTTCAGAGCCGCATGTCCTACCGTTGAACGACGTCCCAAGCGCCGGGAGAGATTAGCCCGCCGGGCCGCCTCGGGTCAAGCCGGAGGCCGGTCTGGCAGGGGTCCAGCTCAGCCTTCGCCAGAAGTATGTCTTTGCCGAAGGCTCACCGCGGCGCTCCGGCGCTCGGGAATTCGGAGTGGGCGACCAGCTTCGTTAGGAGCCAACTCCGAATTCCCGAGTGCCGGGGCGCGCGACCTCGGAATCCCGGTCCCGCGCGTCGGAACGCGGCAGGGGACACATAGCGGCTGTCAGGGCGGAGGGTCGCCGGCATCCGGGAGTGGCCGCAATATGTCCCCAACTGTCGAGCGATATGTCCTCACCACTTCTGTCTCACCGCGGTGCTCCGGCACTCGGGATTTCAGAGTGGGCGACCAGCTTCGTTAGGAGCCAACTCTGAAATCCCGAGTGCCGGGGCGCGCGACCACCAGCGCCAAAAACAGAAGCCGCGCTAGAGCTGGCCGGAAGTGAACTCACCGCGCTGGAGCCGAGCCTGATAGGTCGGATCGGCGTAGCGGTCCAGCCGGAAGTCGGCGCCATAGCCAGGCAGCGCAGCCCCGGTCAGGGTGGCGCCGAGGAGCTCGGCTGCCGCCGGGGCCGCCATGATGCCGTAGCCCGACAGACCGCAAAGAAGATGGAGCCCCTCGACCGGAGTCGGCCCAACGAGCAGCCGGTTCTCGCTCGTCTTGCAGTAATAGCCCCCGTCGACGAACGGGCGCCGCATTCGGTCCCCGAGGTAGACCGCCAAGCCGGGCACCATGCGGGTGATCGCGCGCAGCGCGACCTCCGGGTACCAGGGATCGAACTGCGGCGGCCACACCGGGCTGCAAGCGTCGAGGTGGTAGGTGAAGAGCAGCAGGAGCATGCGGCCATCGACTCCGCCCTCGGGTCGAAAATGGACCCCGCCTGGAAGCGGCCGCGTGAGGTAGGTGAGCTCGGGATCGGCCGCGAGGCCGGCGCGCTCCTCTTCGCCCCATTCGAGCGTCACCGGGTCGCACCAGATCATGAGCGGCAACTCGCGCGGCACGACCCGCTCGACGTCGTCGAGATAGACCTTGCCGTGGAGCTCGTTGACGAGCGGAAGCTTCACGCCGCAGAACCGCCCGACCTCGGGCGCGAGCGGGCCGGCGGCGTTGACCAGCGTCCCGGTGGCTATGCGATCCACAGCGCCGTCCGGGCGGACGATGTCGACCGCACTCACCCGACCCGACTCGACGCCGACCGCCGCCACCCGCCCTTCGATGAGCTCAAGCCCGGCGGCACGCGCCTGCTCGAGCATCCACATCCCGAGCTGCTGCGCCGAGAGCCAGCCGCAGCGCCGCGGCAGCAACGCCGCGACCGTCGCCGGGTTCAGGAACGGATACCGGCAACGGATCGTCTGCGGATCGAGGATCAGGTCGGCGCCGCCCAGCGAGCGGTCGAGCCGGTCGTAGGGCGCCTCCGGGAAGAGCGGGTCGCTCATCGCGCCGCGGTGGATAC
>JBDSRU010000120.1:0-7846 GCA_039929145.1 Thermoanaerobaculia bacterium | reverse complement strand
GCGGGCTCCTCTTCGCGCCGATGCGACCGCTCTACGACTATGGCTGGTTCGTCGGATTCTTCGCCGCCGGAGCGATCTACGTCGGGCTGAAGCGCCTGGCGGCTCGAACGGCTCAGAGCTTGTAGGTGAATTCGAGACTGGCCCAGGAGCCGTCGCTCTCAACGGCCAGAATCTCGCGAGCGGCAGCGCCTCCGCGAAAGATCCCACCCTCGAACTTGAGCTGCATTCTTGGCGGCAGGCTCCAGATCGCCGCGAGATCGAGCTCTCGGCCGACTTCGTTCGACTGAAATCGTCCGCCCGCGGGACGACGAAAGATGTAGCCCAACTCGCGGTCACTGAAGGGGCCAGATCCGCCGACCCAGGGGCCGTCGCGATCGATCAGCCGGAAGTCGTGCACGGCCGCCGACAGCGCCAGCGTCTTCGTGGGCGACCAACGACCCTCGAGATAGAGATCGTTGAGGTTGGAGAACGCGGTGTAGTCGAGCGCACCGTAGAACTTGTGGTTGGTGGGCAGGAGATTGAAAAAGTTCCCGTTGTCGCCGGAAGCTCCACCTCCGGAAGCGCGCTCCCAGACCAGATGCAGCGACGGCTCACCGCCGGCGCCGAACCACCTGTAGCCGGCGTCGACGATCGACGCCGAAGCCGACTGCCCGCGCCTCCCGTAGTCGCCGTCCTGCAGGGAGCCCCAGAAGAGGAGGTTCCAGGACTTGTCGCCGACCAGGACAGACCCACCGTATGTCTCGAGGTCGATCTCTCCGCCGGCAGAGGTCAGCGCAATGTCGCGACTGTCGACGTACTTCTGCGCAAACAAACGCAGCGTGGAGAGTGGTAGCCAGCGTCCGTGCGGGCTCGTCCAGGCAGCGCCGTAGATGTCGATATCGAGCTCCTCGAACGCCTGCTTGTAGCTGAACGCGCCGGCCAGCGGGCGCAGCGCGAAGAGCTCAAGAGTTCCGGCGTCTTCGAATCCGGCAGTGACGGAGAGGCCGTCGAACCTGCGACCCACGTTAGCGAAGTCGAGGTTGCCAATCAGGCGCTCTGCGAGGCGGCGGGTGCGCACGAAGTCGAGCTGTGCAACCCCGGTGGCGGGCCCTGCACCTTCTGCGAAACCCTGCCGGCCAGCGATGATGTTGAGGTCTTTCGACTTGTAAAGAAACGCCAATTCCGCTACGTCGATCTGGTACGGAGTACGGTCGCCGCCGTTGGTACTGAAATAGGTCTGACCTCCGCCGAAGGCCGCATTGGCCGGGAGGGTCGTCGTCGTGGCGCCCTGCAACAGACCGTGAAGAGTGAACTTTTCGCGCCAGGTAAGGTCGCCGCCGACACGCGCTCGAAGGAGCCCGAGCGCGTAGTTCTTGTCCCGCGCCGGGGACGCAGAAGGGGTCTCGAAAAGCTCGCCCCGCAAGCGGACTTCGAAGAGTGGCTTGAAGACGGGCGCACGGTCCGACGAGGCGATGGTGGCGCTGGTGGTCGGCGGCGTTTCCGCCAAGGCTGGGGCCAGCGGAGTGAAGGTAGTCAAGCACAGCAGCCAGCTGCAGGTGCGTAGAGTCAATTGAGTTCTCCTCTCGACGGCTGCGATCCTTTCAGTCCGTTCCGCTGGCCAGATATGACCGGGATCAGGCGCAAGTACACCGTAGTTGACAAATTACACCTTTCTACCTATCCTTCTCCCATTCTTCTGGAGGGCCGCGGCATGGCGTTGAACATCAAGAACGTATCGGTCGAGAATCTGGCGCTCGAGCTGTCGCAGTTGACCGGCGAATCCAAGACCGAAGCGATCCGCCGGGCGCTCGAGGAGCGCAAGCAGCGCCTCGCCTTTCAGGTGGTGCGCGAGAACCGGGCGGACGAGCTGCGCTCGTTCCTCGAGCGCGAAGTCTGGTCGGTGATCCGGGCACGCTCGGCCAGCCGTCGCCTCGAGAAGCACTGACTGCTCCTGCTTCCCAGGTCTCCTCCGGCGTGATCGTGGATGCATCTGCCGTCACGTCGATCTTCCTTCGCAAGTCGGGCTGCGAACGGCTGATCGACGCTCTCGCCAGCGCGGCGTTTGCCGGCATCGGCGCTCCGACGCTCGCCGAGGCCAGCCTCGAACTGGCACGCGAAGCCGGACGGGACGTCCACGGCATGGTCGCGCGCTTCGTCCAGGAGTTCGAGCTGCAGGTGGTGCCGTTCTCCGACGCCCACTTTCGCGCCGCCCTCGATGCCCATCAGCGCTTCGGCGAAGGCCAGCACAAGGCCGCTCTCGACTTCGGCGATTGCCTCGCCTACGCCACGGCGCGCCTCGCGCGGCAGCCCTTGCTGTGTGACGACCGCCGCTTCACCCTCACCGACCTCGAAATCGGCTGAGGGAGCGCAAGCCCCTCTGCGACCCCTGCCCTACCAGTCGACCGGCACCTGGACCCGGCCGGATCGATCGGCGATCCACACATGCCCTTCGCGACGCCCGAACAGATAGAGATCGCGCAACAGCTCGACGTCCCGCCGGCAGTACTCCTCGATCAGGTCGAATCGCCCCTCCTTCACCCACCGCAGGCTCTGCAGTCCATCGGCCGTCTTGCCGGCGCCCAGCGTTTCTTTCGTCAGGTGATCGAGGCTCACCCGGCGGCCCAGTCGAGAAACCATCGTGTCGAGCAGGTCGAGCGTCGGCAGGGTGCGGGCGTAGTCCTCCCCGGTGTAGCCCGAGAGCACCGCGTAGTCGAAACGCCGGCTGTTGAAGCCGATGACCAGGCCCGCGGACTTGAGCGTCGCCGCGAGCTCGACGGCCCGGGGCTCGAGAAAGGTCTCGAATCTTCCCTCTTCGAGATGGCAGACCACGGCGAGCGCGAGCCCCATCTTGTGGGCCTTGTTCCACCCGCCAACCTCAGCGGCCGACCGCATCGTCTCGATGTCGAAAAGCACCGTCGGACCGGGCCGCCGCACCACCGCGACAGAGACTCGCTCTGCTCGGGCAGAGCTCTCGACGGCCGGAGCATTTTTCCGGTAAAGGAATGGGGTGGCGTGCGCTCCAGCGGCGGGTCTCTGCGCCTCCGGAGAGCCCTCGCTGTCGACGGACGCCGGCGAACCGCGATCGCGGAGCTCCCGCGACGACGTCTGACCCACCACCCCCTTTACCGAATCTTTTTTCCTCGTGACGGCAGACTTCCTGACTGCCGGCTCCCCCGCCGCGGGCGCCAATTCTCGCGCCGGTGCGGGCACGATCGGCGTGGGCAATCGCGAGCTTGTTGGGCGATCCGGATCGAGCAGCATGGTCAGCAGATCGATCGCCCCCCGCTTGTCGAGCGGGCGGTTGCCGTTGCCGCACTTGGGACTCTGGATGCAGGACGGACATCCGTCCTCGCACGTGCATCGGGAGAGATGGTCGCGCACCTTGGCGAGGAGTGTCTCGAGCTCGCGAAAGCCCTTCTTCGCGATCCCCATGCCTCCGGAGTGGCCCTCGTAGACGAAATAGCCGGCGCCATCGAGCTGCGGATGGAAGGCGAGCGAGATTCCGCCGAGATCGTTGCGGTCGCAGAGCGCAAGCAACGGTAGCAGTCCGATCGTCGCGTGTTCCGCGGCATGCAGCGAACCGAGAAGATGACGGCCGTTCGCCGCCAGCTCCTCGACGACGTCCCCTGGCAGGCGCAGCCAGAAGCCGACGCACTCCATGACCGTCGAGGGCAGGTCGAGCGGCTGCTGATCGATGACTTCCTGGCCCTGGGTCCGCTTGCGCTCGAAGCCGGTCACCTGTTCAGTGATCCGCAAGCGCGCCAGGGCGGCGTCGAGGGCCGCCACTTCGCGTTGCTCCAGGACCTCGAGAATTTCGGTCTCCTTGCGCGAGAGCGGCGAGGTGAAGAAGTCGACCTCGGCCGGCTGGACGATGACGCGGCGGCGGTCGAGATCGAGCTCGGCCACCTCGTACTGCCGGCCGTGATGCAGGTAAACCGCGCCCGGATGTCCTTCGCTGTACACCCGGTTGCCGTCGAGAGTGCCGATCGTCGTGCCGCGCGTCCGGTCCACGAGAACGAAGGTCGCCCCGGTTCCGCGGAGGTTCACGTCGCGGTGCGGCCGTCGGCGACGTGCCACCAGCCCTCCGCCATCGCGTGCCTCGGCGAGCGTGCCCTCGCGCAACAGATCCCCCACCACCGCCGCATGGCGCTCGAGATAGCGCGCATCTTCGGTCCGCGAGAGCGGGTTCTCCGCGGCGGCGCACTCGAGATGCAACCGCGCCACCGGCTCGTTCTCGGGATCGAAGAGCAGCGGCTCGCACGGCCGCGCGAGCAGCTCGTCCGGATGCTCCAGCAGGTACTGATCGAGAGCGTCCGGCAGAGCGACGAGCGCGGTAAGCGATTCCCTTCCCCGCCGTCCGACCCGGCCCGAGCGCTGCCAGGTCGCCATCATGCTGCCGGGGAAGCCGACCAGCAGACAGGCGTCGAGACCCCCGATGTCGATACCCAGCTCCAGGGCAGAGGTCGAGATCACCGCGTCGAGCTCGCCGGACTGGAGCTTGGCTTCGATCTCCCGGCGCTCTTCGGGAAGGAAACCCGCCCGGTAGCAGGCCACCCGGCGAGCGAGCGTCGGGTCCTTGCGCTGCAGCCAGCCGTAGAGCAGCTCCGTGATTCGCCGCGCCTTGGTGAAAACGATCGTCTTCTGTCCGGCTCCGACGAGCGCGACGAGGAGGTCCAGTGTGAGGGTGTACGGACTCGCCTCGGGACGTGTGAGGAAGATCCGCCGCGCCTCTCGCGGCGCACCCGAGCCGGTGATCTCGACGAAGGGCTCCGCGGCGAGGAGCTCGGCGAACTCTCGCGCATTCTGCGCCGTCGCCGACGAAGCGATGATCGCGGGATGGGCACCGTGCAATCGAGCCAGTCGCAGCAGACGCTGCAATACATGGTGAAAGTGCGAGCCGAAGAGGCCGCGGTAGACGTGCAACTCGTCGAGCACGATCCATTTCAGATTCGCCAGCAACTCGTGCCAGTTCCCCGGATGGGCCAGGATCCCGAGGTGCAGCATGTCGGGATTCGTCACCAGAACCTGCGGCGGACGCCGGCGGATGAGCGCTCTCTTCAACGCCGGCGTATCGCCGTCGTAGATCTCGCACGCGAAGTCATCGGCGTCGAGACCGGCGGCCTGAGCCAGGGTGAGCAGCTTGCCGCGCTGATCCTGGCCGAGCGCCTTGAGCGGGAACAGAAAGATCGCTCTCCCGCGCCCGCCAGCGAGACGCTCTTCGAGCACGGGCAGCTGAAAGACGAGCGACTTTCCCGAAGCAGTGGCGGTGGTGACGAGGACGTGGCAGCCCGCGCGCACGGCGCGCAGTGCCGCTACCTGATGCGACCAGAGGCGCCCGATCCCCTCCTGCGCGAGCGCGGTGGCGAGTGCGGGAGGGAGCGCGGGGTCAAGGTCGTCCTGACGGGCCGTTTCCCGCTCCAGCCGGCGCTCGGCCACGAGGCGGTCTCCGAGCAGGGTGCGGAGCTTGACGAGCGCGGCTTCGAAGGCCTCGGCAGGGGAGTGCGCCACGTCCGCCCTTTTCAGACCGGCGCTTCCTTCGCGACCGGGGGCCTGGACACCGCATCGAGCTCGGCGAGGACGCGCGACGGCAGGGGCTCCAGGCGCAGGTGGACGATGTCTCGAGCGTGCGCGGCGAGGATCGCCACCGCCTCCGCGGGCGAGTCGGTGATCTGCAGGAGATCGACGTCGGCGGCGGCGATCGTCCCCTCCTTCACCATGCGGTCGCGCAGCAGCTCGTAGAGATCCTTCCAGTACTCGCTGCCCATGAGCACCAGCGGAAAACCGGGAATCTTTCCGGTCTGGATGAGCGTCGCGGTCTCGAAGATCTCGTCGAGAGTGCCGAACCCGCCCGGCAGCACGATGAAACCGTAGGAGTACTTCACGAGCATCACTTTGCGCACGAAAAAGTAGCGGAACTCGAGGAAGAAGTCGAGGTACGGATTGTGGTCCTGCTCGTGCGGCAGCATGATGTTGCAGCCGACGGAGCGCCCCCCGGCTTCGCGCGCCCCCCGGTTGGCCCCCTCCATCACCCCGGGACCGCCGCCAGTCATGACCGTGAAGCCGGCCTCGGCGGAGAGCCGCCCGACCTCGCGCGCCATTTCGTAATAGCGGTGGTCAGCGGGAAAGCGCGCCGAACCGAAGACCGTCACGCACGGCCCGACGAAATGCAGCACGCGAAAGCCGCGCAGGAACTCGAAAAAGATCCGGATGAGCCGGCGAAGCTCGGTGAGCCGCCAGGAGGGTCCGGCGAGAAAGCTGCGCTCTTCGGGATTGCGGGTCTGCTTGCCCCAGCTCGACGGTAACTGCACGGCACCAGTCTAGCCCGAAGACTCCTCTTCAACTCATGATCCCGCCGGTGTCCCAGGCGCGCACGAAAGGCCGGAAGATCTGAACGATACGTTGACGGCCTCGGGGGTCGCCTTCGAAAGCCGGCTTTCCTCCCTGCCAGACCACCTGCGGTTGATCCTCGGGCCGCAAAGCGAGCTCTTCGCCTCCGGCCAGCAGGATGCACAGGGAATCGCCGTCAGGCAACGCCTTCAGGACTCCGGAGAAGAGCGCCGAAGCGACGAACTTCGGCGCCGCGATGCGCGACGCGCCGAGCGCCGCATCGATCAGCGGGCTCTGCTCCACCTTGCGCGCGAACTCGGCGTCGAAAAGCCGCACCACCGTCCTCGTCCGCGGCGACAACTCCTTGGCAGTGAGGCAGATCGACAGGTTCACCGCGTCATCCCCGGTGACTGCGAGGATGCTCCGCGCACCATGGACGTTGGCCTGCTCGAGCACCGAAACCAGGCGCGCGTCGCCGATGACCAGCGGAACGCTCTGCTCCACTCCGCCGACGAATGGACTCTCGCGATTGCGCTCCAGAATGACGACCGGCACGCCCGCCTTGCGCAGCTCTTCGACGACGCGGAAACCGACGTTCCCGAGGCCCGCCACGAGAACATGCCCGGTTTCGGGCACGGGCATCCGCCCCAGGAGCTGACGGACGCGAGCGGTGACGATCCAGTCGGTGATCAGCGAGTAGACCGTGGCGATCGTCGCCGAGCCGAGGAGCATCATCAGGGAGCAATAGACCTTGAGCCAGACCGCCTGATCGCGCACGGAAATGTCCCCGTAGCCGGTCGTGGTCAAGGTCGTCACCATGAAGTAGGTCGCGTCCACGAACGACAGACCCATCCCGTAGCGAAAGACCAGCACACTGGTGAACATCAGTGCGATGAGGACGGCGAAGACCGCTTTGAGGCCGCTCGAAGACTCGGCCCAGGCGCTCCAGAGACGCGCCAGACCGGCGCGGAGGCGCGACGGGGGGGCAGGAGCCGCTCCGTGGCTCGCCGGCTCGCCGCTCAGCGCGTCCCAGCGACGCTGCGTGGTCAGCACGAGCAGGACCTCGTCGCTGGCGATCGGATCACCGTCGTCGCGTCGCCGGCGGAGTGACGTCCCGCGCGTCAGCAGGCGGATTTCATCGGCGGCCAGATCCCGCGGGCTCCTGCCCGCGAGCTCGGGGTGGCGCGCCACCTCCATCGCCGCGACCAGGAGGTCCTCACCTTCGAAGGCGAAGCGCCCGAGCACTTCGCTGGCCATGGCCGCGGCGGCGATGCGCGGCGCGGCGACCGTCGCCATTCCGAGCGCCCGGCGAATCTGGAAGGCGGTCTCCAGCTGGCGGGCGAGATTCTGGTCGAACAGTCGCATGACGATCGGGAGATCCTCGCGCAGGCGTTGCGCATCGAGCGCGATCTCGACATTGACGACATCTTTCGAGGTCGAGACGATGAGGGCGCGCGCCTCCATGATTCCGAGTCGCCGCAGCACGTTCGGGTCCCGGGCGTCTGCGATCTCGACCGGCACGCCGGCGGCGCGCGCCGCC
>JBDSRU010000119.1:0-4494 GCA_039929145.1 Thermoanaerobaculia bacterium | reverse complement strand
CTGGCTCTGGCACCGGACCGGCGGCGATGGTCTGCAGATGACCGAGAAGCCGAACGACCAGAAGGACGTCGGCGAACCGGCTTTTTCGCCGGACGGGCGCTACATCTACTTCAGCCAGGACACGACGCCCGGCTCGACTTTCGCCTACAACAAGGATTCGAACGATCAGATCTATGTCATCCGCCGCCTCGATCGTGAGACCGGCAAGATCATCGACTTCGTCGACGGCGCCGGCGGAGCGGTCCGCCCGACGCCGTCGCCCGACGGCAAGCGGCTGGCGTACGTGCGCAGGGTGCGATTCCAGTCGGTGCTCTTCATTCAGGATCTCGCCTCCGGCATCGAGCAGCAGGTTTACGCGCATCTCGACCGCGACATGCAGGAAACCTGGGCGATCCACGGCGTCTATCCGGCGATGGGATGGACGAGAGACAGCGGAGCGCTCCTCTTCTGGGCGGGAGGCAAGATTCACCGCTTGAGCCTGCCGGCGACACTCGACGCCAGCGGGCCGACGTCGGGGTTGGCCGCGGCCACGTCGGACGCGGTGGTTCCGTTCCGGGTGCGCGACAAGCGCCAGGTGACGGAGGCGCTGCGCTTCCCGGTCGAGGTCGCGCCGGACCTCTTCGCGCTCAAGATGATCCGCTTCGCGCAGACCTCCCCGGACGGCAAACAGGTGGCCTTCCAGACGCTGGGCGAGATCTGGGTCAAGGATCTGCCCGACGGCAGGCCGCGCCTGCTCACTCCGGAGCACGACCGGTTCGAGTACTTCCCCTCATGGTCGCGGGACGGAAAGTGGATCGTCTACACGACCTTCGACGACGGCCTGCTCGGCAGCGTGCGCATCGCCTCGGCGGCCGGCGGAGAGGGCCGCGTGATCACCAGCGAGCCGGGCCACTACTTCGACCCGGCTTTCACGCCCGACGGCAAGTCGGTCGTCTACCGCAAGGGGACGGGAAACTATCTCCGCGGTCAGGCCTTCGGCCGCGAGCCCGGGATCTACGTCGTCCCCAGTGCCGGCGGAAAACCGACGCTGATCACCGACGACGGCGCGCTACCGCAGTTCGGCGCCACCAGCGACCGGGTCTACCTGATGCGGTTCGGCGACGCCGACAAGCGCTCGCTCGTTTCGCTCACCCTGGCCGGCGCGGAACTGCGCACGCATGCCACTTCCGAGGCCGCGACCGAATTCCGCCTGTCGCCGGATGGCAAGTGGCTTGCCTTCACCGAGCGCTTCAACGTCTTCGTCACGCCGTTCGTGCCGACCGGAAAGGCGGTCGAAGTGGGGCCGAAAGCGAGCGCCGTGCCGCTCACCCGGGTGTCGAAGGATGCCGGCGAGGCGCTGCACTGGTCGGGCGATTCACGAAGCCTCCACTGGTCGCTCGGGCCCGAGCTCTACACGCGCGAGCTCAAGGAGGCGTTCGCCTTCGTCGACGGAGCGCCGAAGAAGCTCCCCGAAGCGCCTGCCCAGGGCGTGCAGCTCGGCTTCAACGTCTCCTACGCCAAGCCTGCCGGCCGGATGGCGCTGGTCGGCGGTCGCATCGTGACGATGCGGCGCGAGGCCAAGGGAGCGGTGGACGAGGTGATCGAAGACGGGGTCGTCGTCGTGGAGGGCAACCGCATCGTCGCCGTCGGTCCGCGCACGGGCGCCGGCGCGCCGGTCGTCGCCTCCGGAACGCCGGTCGTCGACGTCACGGGCAAGACCCTCATCCCCGGTCTGATCGACGTCCATTGGCATGGCTCGCAGGGGAGCGAGAAGCTGATTCCCGAGCAGAGCTGGGTGAACCTCGCGAGCCTGGCCTACGGAATCACCACGCTCCACGATCCATCGAACGACACCGACGAGATCTTCGCCGCCTCCGAGCTGCAGAAGGCCGGCGCTATCGTCGCGCCGCGCATCTTCTCGACTGGCACGATCCTCTACGGTGCCAAGGGCGACTTCAAGGCCGAGATCGATTCGGAGGACGACGCGCTCTCGAACCTGCGCCGGTTGAAAGCCGCCGGCGCCTTTTCGGTGAAGAGCTACAACCAGCCGCGGCGCGAGCAGCGCCAGCAGGTCATTGCGGCCGGGCGCGCGCTCGGCATGATGGTGGTGCCGGAGGGCGGCTCGCTCCTGGCGCAGAACATGACTCAGGTCGTCGACGGCCATACCGGCGTCGAGCATTCACTGCCGGTCGGGGCGATCTACAAGGATGTGACGCAGCTGTGGGCCGGGACGAAGGTCGGCTACACACCAACTCTGGGTGTCGCGTACGGCGGCCTGATGGGCGAGGAGTACTGGTACGCGAAGACCGACGTCTGGGCGGAGAAGCCGCTCGCGGACCTCGTGCCGCGTCAGATCCTCGACCCGCGCTCGCGGCGGCGGCGCACCGCGCCGGACGGAGAGTGGAACCATCTCCTGGCGGCGAAGAACGCGGCCGATCTCCGCGCCGCTGGCGTCTCGGTGCAGTTGGGCGCCCACGGCCAGCGCGAAGGGCTTGCGGCGCACTGGGAGCTCTGGATGCTGGTGCAGGGGGGCATGACGCCCCACCAAGCGCTGGAAGCCGGAACGATCGCCGGGGCGAAGTATCTCGGCCTCGACAAGGATCTGGGCTCGATCGAGGCCGGCAAGCTCGCCGACCTGGTCGTCCTCGACGCCAACCCGCTCGACGACATCCGGCAGTCGACGAAGCTGCGCTATGTGCTCGCCAACGGCCGGCTTTACGAGTCGGCAACCATGAACGAGATCGCGCCGGAGGCGAAGCCGCGCCAGCCGTTCTGGTGGGAGTGAGCGGCGGCGCTTTCGCCTTCGCTGTTCAGGTGGTCGCGCGCCCCGTCACTCGAGGACTCGGGGCGTGCTCCTGGCAGGCGGGTCGCCCACCCCGAATCCTCGAGTGCCGGAGCACCGCGGTAAGACAGCGCTGGCCAGTCCGAGCCTTTCAACAACTCGACAGCTGTCGAGTTGCTTCAGTCACTGCGGATTTTCGCCGATCATCCCGAGGAGAACGCGGTCGCCGCAGGGCACGAGGTAGTAGTAGTTGATGAACTTCGCGCCTTTCGAGTTGGTGCCTTCGCCGCGCACGTAACCAGCTCCGGGATACATCTCGGTCTCTTCGCTCCCCTGGGGAGTCTCCGGCGACAGGAAGTGCAGGGCATGGCGCTCGAGGTCGGCGTCGATGCCGGCGAGGCCGCGAATCGCCGCGGCTTGCGAGGTGGAGAATCCTTGCGCGGAGAGCCATCCCGGCAGGTCGTGGGCGAGGGCGGCAGCGCGAATCTTCGCGAAGGTGGCGATCGCCGCGGAGGGGTCGAGCGCCGGCATGTCCGGCTTCGAGAGTCCGCCATCCATGCGCTCGATCTCGCCGACTTCGGCGACTGAGGGTTTGCGCACCGGCAAGTCGAGCTCGAAACTTCCGTAATTCCGGTTCGTGACCTTGCCGGCGATGCGGTCGGCGCCGGTGTCGCGGCGTACGAACTTCCAGTCGTGGCCGCCGACATCCTCGGAGCGGCTGGTGCCGTCGTATTGGGTTCCGGCCGCGAAGTACTTCGACCGGCCCTGGGCGTCGAGCGCCACTTCGTTCCAGTGCGCGTCGCGCAGCACGGCGAGCGCGCGCGCCTCGGCCATCGGACAGGCCGTGCCGAGGACGGGTGAGGCGAGCGGCTTGTCGGTGACGTAAACGGAAGTCTCGCCGGCCCGCGTCGGACCCCAGGCGACGCCGTCCACCAGGTCGAAGTCGCCCGTGTTGATCTCCTTGTAGTGCCCCGAGACCGGCGCGGGATAGCTGTACGGCTCCGGCTTCGAGGCGGCGGGTACCGTCGCGGTGCTTTCGGCAGTGCTGTCCGCGCCGTGAGTCACGGGTCCGGCCTGTTCCTTTCCGCAGGCGACCGCCGCCAGCAGACTCAGCGAAATCACAAAGCGGGCCCGCTTCCCAAGCTGTCTCATGGTCGATCTCCTTACCCATCGAAACGCTCTCCCGCCCCGGAAGGGGACAGGCTACGGCGAGCTCCGAGCCGTGGTGCCTCGGGCGAGGTGCCCGGTGATTTCCGGCTCTCTGGAAACGTGCGTCGAAGCCAGAGAACCGCCGGTTTCTCGATTCCTCTTCGTGCCGGTCGGCATTCTGTCTCGCTGCCGAGGAGCGCCAGATCCGGGTCGTCCACTAATTGAGACACTTGCGTCGGGCTGAGTCCGACTCCGCTAAGGAAACCTCTATGTTTTCATGTATTTGAGGCTCCACGCACCTCCTGGCACGACGCTCGCTATAGGTCTCGACAGGAGGAATCAGCATGAATCGAGTCCACGCCTTCCGCAGTCGCAGCCGAGTTTCAGCCGCAGCCGTCGTGCTCGCCGCCAGCGCCTTCATCGCAGGCTCCGCGGCGCGCGCCGAATTTCCCTTTCCGCCGACTCCGCATGAGTTGCATCACGAGGTGAGGTCGCTGGTTCACGGTGTCCTGCGAAGCCTCGACCGGATTCCGGTCGAGATCCACGGCGGGTACGTCGGCAATCTCGCGCCGTTCCTGGCCGGC
>JBDSRU010000118.1:0-4877 GCA_039929145.1 Thermoanaerobaculia bacterium | reverse complement strand
AGGCCTCGTACTCCTGGGAGGTGCCGCGAAGGCGACGCAAGCGCGACGCCTCGAGCTCGCCGGCCGCGATCGGCTTGGCACCGCCCAGGCCCTTGAGCTCGGCGACGAACTCGGTCACCGACTCGGAGGTCTTGTCGGTCTGCACGCCGCCGCCGCCGTACCAGATGCCGCCGCCGGTGTACTGGACGAGCGCCGAGAAGACGCCGTAGGAGTAGCCCTTGTCCTCGCGCAGGTTGAGGTTCAGGCGGGTGCCGAAGCCGCCGCCGCCGTACACCGAATCGGCGAGGGTCAGGGCATCGTCATCGGCATGGCCGATCGCCGGCGCCGGCAGGAACTGCGAGATCACCGTCTGCGCCGCATCCTGGCGGTCGACGAGGTAGATCTTGCCCGTAGCGGCCATCTGCGGCGCGCCGATCGCGATCTCCGGCGCGGCGCCGCCGCTCCACGAGCCGAAGTGCTTCTCGGCGAGCTTCGTCGCCTCGTCGAGGGAAAGGCCGCCGACGAACACCAGCGTCGAGGAACCGGGTTTCGCCCGCTCCTGCCAGAAGCGCGCGACATCCTCGCGGGTGATGGTCTCGACGGTCGAGGGCAGCCCCTGGCTCGGCCGGCCATAGGGATGCTCGCGGCCGAAGGCCAGGATGTTCCGCACCCGCCCGGCGACGGCGTTCGGGTTGTTGTTCTGCTGCGCGAGGTTCGCCAGCTGGTTCGCCTGTTCGCGATCGAACTCGGCCTGCGGGAAGATCGGATTGCGGATCACGTCGGCGACGATGCCGAGCGCGGCATCTGTATTGCGGGTGAGCACCTCGAACTGCAGGTTCGCCCCTTCGCGCACCACCCCACCGGCGAGCAGCGTGCCGAGATCGCCGAGCGCCGATTCGATCTCGAGCGCCGAACGCTTCGCAGTCCCCAGGTCGATGGTCTGCATCACCAGATTGGCGGTGCCCTCCTTGCCCGCGGGGTCGGCGACGATGCCGGCCCGGGTTGTGAACTGCACCGCCACCTTCGGCAGGTCGCGGCGTTCGACGACGAAGAGCTCGAGACCGTTCGCGAGCTTCGCGTGCGCGACTTCGGGGGCGACGAACCGCTTCTCGGCGCCGATCGCCGGCGCCGTCGCGCGCTCGGGTTCGGGGGTCGTGGAGCGCGCCGAGGCCTCCGGCCGGAAGCGCAGCGTGAGGCGCTTGTCGGTGTCGAGGAAGCTCTTCGTCGCCTGCTGCACCTGGGCCGGCGTGACGCTGCGCCAGCGCGCGAGATCCCAGGCGAAGCGGCCCGGATCGCCGAGGTAGGTGTTGTACTGGTTCAGCAGGTCGGCCTTGCCGCCGAAGCCGCCGATCCGCTCGAGACCGGAGATGTACTGCGTCTCGAGCTTGTTCTTGGCGCGATCGAGCTCCGCCGCGGTGGGACCCGAAGCCGCGAGCTTCGCGATCTCCCGGGCGATGAGGGTCTCGAGCTCGGTGACGTCGACGCCCGGGCGGGCGTTGGCGATGATGACGAGACAGTTGGCGATCTCGGTGCCGAACTGGAAGGCGTTGACGTTGGTCGCCTTCTCGGCGTCGTAGACCAGCGCCTTGGTGAGCCGCGACGAGAGGCCGTCGGTGAGGACGCGCGCCGCGAGGTCGAGCTCTGCGTCGCCGGCGGTGTAGAGCGCCGGCGTCGGCCAGACCATGTAGACGCGCTCCTGCGGCACGCGGTCGGCGATCTCCAGGATCTTCCCTGCCGTGAGAGTGACCGGAGCCACCTTCGGCCGCGCGAGCGCCGGCCCCGGCGGGAGCGATCCGAAGTACTTCTCCACCAGCTGCTTGGCCTGCGCCGGATCGAAGTCGCCGGCGATGACGAGCGAGAGATTGTTGGGCGTGTAGTAGGTGCGGAAGAACCCCTTCACATCGTCGAGCGAGGCGGCGGAGAGATCCGCCATGCTGCCGATCACCGACCAGGAGTAGGGGTGGCCGTAGGGAAAGAGCTCGTTCGCCAGCAGCTCGGGCCAGAGCCCGTAGGGCTGGTTCTCGAAACTCTGCCGGCGCTCGTTCTTGACCACCTCACGCTGGTTGTCGAGCTTGGCCTGGTCGACGCCGTCGATGAGCGTCGCCAACCGGTCGCTCTCGAGCCAGAGGAGCTTCTCGAGGTTGCCCGACGGGACGGTCGCGAAATAGTTCGTGCGGTCGTTGTCGGTGGTGCCGTTGACGCCCCCCTGCTGGAGGTTCGCGCCGAGCTCCTCGACGATCGAGAAGTACTCACCGGGGACGTTCTTCGAGCCCTGGAACATCATGTGCTCGAAGAGATGCGCGAAGCCGGTCCGCCCCGGCCTCTCGTTCTTCGAGCCGACGTGGTACCACTGGTTGACGTTGACGATCGGGAGCTTCCGATCGACGTGCAGGATGACCTGCAGGCCGTTCGGCAGGGTGTACTTCTCGAACTGGATCTCGGGCACCTGGCTCGGGGCGGTCGTAGCGGCGGCTTTGGCCTGCGCAGTGGCCGGCGCAGGGACGACCACGGCGAGCGCCGCGAGCGCGAAAGCGGCGGCGAGCTTCATCGAGACGGCAAGGGGCGATCTGGACACACGTACCTCCTGGAGGTTGAAACTCTCTAAACGCTGAAAGGGGGTTCCGGGTTGCACTGGTAACGGGAAATTCGGCTAGGAGCGCCGGAAGAGGCCTGCGACTCCGAAGACGCCGTAGAAATCGAACGATTCCGCCGCCAGCCCATCCTGGGTCGCGCCAAAGACGCCGTAGCAGGCATTGTCCGGCTCGAAATTCCGGGCGTCGAGCCAGTCGTGGAAAAGACAGAAGGCACCCGGATACGTGATCCCCGGGAGCTCCCTGCAGACTTGAAGGACCGATTCATAGGCATGGTCGTGGTCGACGAAGGCCATGGCGAACTCTTCCCCCGCCTCAGCCGCGCGCATGCACCAGGCTTGCGCGTCGCTCTCGACGAAGTCGACCCTGGCGGCGAATCCGAGGCGCTCGAGGTGCGCGCGAGCGACACTCTGGGCCGCGGGGTCGAGCTCGACGGAAACGATTCGCCGTCCGGCAGGCGCGTCCCCGGCCGCTTCGGAGTCCTGCGCGGCCCTGGCCAGGATCGAGGTCGACAGGCCGTGGTAGGAACCCATCTCGACAATCGCGCCAGGAGCGAAGTAGGCCAGCTCATAGAGCTTGAGGGCGTCTTCGCGCCGCAGCCAGCCGTCGATCCCGACGTCGATCAGGTGTTCCTTCTCCGGGCAGATCGCGTAGTAACGGTGCTGCTCGTTGATGAAGTCGCCCGGGAATTCGTACGTCGGAAGATAAGGAGGGATCGCCACGAGGGGCACCGGAACGTCGTGTCGCGTGGTGGAGCGAAGCTTCATGGCACGAATCCTACGTCAGGGTGTCCTCACTCCGCCGGGCGGTCCACGGTCGCGGTGAGAGTCGAGACCGTGCCGGCGACTTCGTCGCTCACGACGACAGCGACGCGCTGGCTGCCGCGACCGACCAAGATCTCGGCGCGATAGGCCCAGAAGGATCCGAGAGCCTTCTCGAGGTCGGCTTCGGGAATCGAGATGGCGATCGGCGCGGTCTCGCCGAGCTTCACGTGCTGAGCTTCGTTGAGCACCGCGACGCGAGCCAGGAGTCGCGCCGTGCGGCGACCGTCCGGACCTTCCGGCACCAGACTCACTAGCGCGAGCGGGATCCGCACCAGGATCGGCACCAGGGCCTCCTTGCCCTTCCTGTCGGAAGGCGCGGGCTTCCCGAGCTCGAGCTTCATCGCCAGCGGATTGACCGTGGTCTCGAAAGTCGCGGCGGCGACGAGCGCCGCCTCGGCGCGCTCGGCGAGCGAGCTGCGGCGGAAGCTTTCGCGATGGCGGACCGTGAGGCCGTCATCTTGCGTGAGGACGCGGATCTCATGGTCGGCGGCACCGGCGGCGGCGCCGGTCGAGAAGCCGAGCGAGTAGGAAGCCGCCGCGTCGTCGGTCACCGTGCGGAGTCGATCCGACAGGCCGTCGTCGAGAAGCAGCGACTCGCCGCCGGTCGCTCCCGAAAGCCGTTGCAGGCTCGAAGCCGCTTCGGCGATCGCCGGATCGCGCGGTGCGACACCGGACGAGCCGGCCCCGGAGCTCGTGAATTCGGCGCCGAATGAGCTCGACGGCGCTTCGCGGGGCGAGATCGTGTAGAAGGCAACGCGGGCGTTCTGCGCCGCGCGCACGGCGGTCTCGAAGTCGTCGAGCAGGGTGAGCCGGGTGGTCTGCAGGCTGTCCACCGGCGAGCTGTCGGTCGGAATGTTGCCGCGCTTCTGGCTGAGGAACTCGGTGAGGAAAGAGTCGGGCTGGGAAGTGAATCCGGAGGAGGCAAAGAGCACCGACTTCCGGCCTTCGATTGCCGCCAGCGCGCCGATCCATTCGCGCACCGCCGCGATGGAACGCTTCTGGCGGTCGAGCTGCTGCTCGCCAAAGCTCTCGACCTGCATGCGCAGATTCTCGGTGTCGGTGAAATCCTGCCCGGCGACTCGGGCGGCCTGCTCCTCTCCGACCTCGCCGGTATCCGGGCTGACGATCTCCACCTGAGCGCGCGGCCGCGAATTGGCCCGTACGTCGCGCTCGAGCTGCCCGCGCTCGGCGGCGATCAGGCTGCCGCGCCCGCGCATCTTCCCGAGCTCGACGAAAGCTTCCTCGATCCGTTTGCGATCGGAAGTGGGCGGCGAAAGAATCCGCAGATTGTTGGCGAAGGCAGCGATCATGATGCGCTCGGTCCCGCCGGTCCGCGGCAGGACGAAGGCCTGGATTTCGTCGAGAATCTGCTGGCTGGTGCGCCACTCGAGGGCGCTCTGGTCGACGAAGACGAAGAGATTTGCCCGCGACATGTCGATCGTCGGGACGTCGGGCTCCTGGGACCCACTCGGTGCAACCGTCC
>JBDSRU010000117.1:0-8245 GCA_039929145.1 Thermoanaerobaculia bacterium | reverse complement strand
GCGCCCAGCGAGGCGATGCCGTGCAGGCGGTGCAGGCAGGGAAGGGCCTCGTCGAAAATGGGGAAGTAGAGGTAGAGGGTGTGGTTGGGCAGGACCGGAACGCCATAGTCGATCCCGCCTTCGAGATCGATGACTACTCTCACCCCTTCGGGCTCCAGGGAGCTCCAGTCGCGGATCGCCGGGGAGATGAACAGCCGCCGGTCGTCGTCGATCGGAAAGAGGTTGAAATCGAGCGCATTCTTGGCGACGTTCATCGTTTCCTCCCCGATGGGCTCGGCCGGAGACTCGCCCTCAGGAGCCGCTACATCTTGCCGTAGTTCGGGCCGCCGCCCCCCTCGGGTGGCACCCAGTCGATGATCTGGTAGGGGTCCATGATGTCGCAGGTCTTGCAATGCACGCAATTCGAAGCGTTGATCTGCAGGCGCTTGCCGGCCGGCACCGTGTTGTCGGCGACCATTTCGTAGACCCCTGCCGGGCAGAAGCGGGTGCACGGGTTGCCGAACTCACGCACGCAGCGGTCGACGCAGATCGAGGTGTCGGCAACCAGCAGGTGGACCGGCTGGTCTTCCTCCTGCGCCGCGCCGGAGTTGTAGACGTCGGCCAGACGATCGAAGGTGAGCTTGCCGTCGAAAACGAGCGGCGCCGCCGGGCGGTAGTCGGAGCGCTCGCTGTCGAGGCGGTGAAGCCTCTCGTGCCCGGCTTCGGCCGGCAGGCGATCGACGAGCCCCCAGCCCTTGCCGCCGGTGACCGTGCCGAGCGCCGCGTTGACCATGGCGTCGAAGCCTCCACGCTCGAAGGCTTGGTGGAAGTTCCGGCTCTTCCAGAGCTCGGTCCTGGCCCAGCTCGCCTCGAAGCGCCCTGGAAAATCATCGCCGGCGGAGGAGATCGGGCGTCCGGCGACTGCGGCGGCGAAGATCGACTCGGCAGCCAGCATGCCGGATTTCATCGCCAAATGAATGCCCTTGAGGCGCTGTCCGTCGACGAAACCACCGCTGTCGCCGATCATGCAGAAGCCGTCTCCGCCGAGCTTCGGCATCGCCCAGTAGCCGCTCTCCGGAATCGCTTTGGCGCCGTAGTACGACATGGTTCCGCCAGCGAGAAGCTTGGCGATCGCCGGATGAGTCTTCATGCGCTGGAATTCGAGATGCGGATCGTCGAGCGGATTCTCGTAGTCGAGGCCGTAGACCAATCCGACAATCAGGAGGTTGTCCTGCATGCCGTAGATGAAACCGCCGCCGAAGTGGTCCGGCCACATCGGCCAGCCCATGGTGTGCCAGATCTCGCCCGGCTCGAAACGACCCTTCGGCAGCTCCCAGACTTCCTTCATGCCGAGCGCATACACCTGCGGGTTCTTGCCTTCGCAGAGTCCGAATCGGGACTCGAGCTGCTTCGCCAGGGTGCCACGTGGACCTTCGCCGAGCACGGTCATCTGGCTGCGGATGTCGACTCCAGGCTCGAAGTTCGCCTTGCGCTTGCCGTCCTTGCCGACTCCCTTGTCGCCCGTCCGCACTCCAGCGACACGTCGACCGAGGCCCGCGGGGGTGTCTTCGTAGAGCAACGAGCGGCCGGGGAACTCGCAGAAGATATCGACGCCGACCGCTTCGACCTCCTTCGCCATCCACTTCACGAGCTTGCCGAGCGAAGCGACGTAGTTGCCGTGATTCTTGAGCGGTGGCGGCTCCGGCAGCGAGATCGCCTTCTCTTCGGTCAGCCACCAGACATGCTCGCGGCTGACTTCGGCCTCGAACGGAATCGAAGCGAACTTCTCGGGAAAGAGCTCGCGCAGGCTGCGCGGATCGACGATCGCTCCGGAGATGCCGTGGGCGCCGACTTCGCTGCCCTTCTCGAGCACCGCGATCGAGAGCTCGATCGCCCGGCCCGATGCGGCCTGCTGGTTGTAATGAGCGAGCAACTTCGCCAGATGGTAGGCGCCGGCGAGGCTCGCCGGCCCGGCGCCGACGAAGAGCACATCGATATCGAGCGTTTCGCGTTCCGCGGTGGTCATGGCAGTCGAAATTTAGCATGTGCCACGGCCGGCATCGGTACCTTCAGCGCGGCTCGGCTATCGCCTGGGCGATCGTGTCGCTAGACTCCCAGCAGCCATGACCCTGGATTCGACGGAGAAAGCCCCGCCAGGCCCAGTGGCGGAGCGCCAGCTGGAGAGTCTGCGCGGGCTCTTGCGGCGCGACTTTCTGACCGGCGCCGATTGGGACCGCGCGCTCTCGGAGACCGCGCAGATGGCGCGCGAAGCCTTGGGCGCGCACACCGCGATAGTCGCCCTGCACGATCCCGCAACCGACGACTGGACGGCGCGCACCCACGACGGTGAGGCTGTTACCGGCGGCGCCATCCGGCTGGTCGCCTCGCTTTCGGTGCTCGAGCAGGTGCGAATCACCGGAGAAGCCGCCCTCTCGCTCGAGGAGGTGCCGCACCTCCTGCGCTCGAAGAGCGCCACCGCTCACGACCTGCGCAGTGTCCTCGCAGTCCCGATCTGGTTCTGGGGCGGCGAGAAGGAGCGAGCGCCGGGCGCAGGGCAGGGGGAGCGCCGTTTCGGTGGCTGCCTCTACGCCGACCGAAGGGGAGGGGACCGGCCGTTCGAGGCGGCCGATGTCGAACTGGTGCGCGACCTCGCGGCGGTCGCCGAACGCAATCTCTCGCTGCTCCGGCAGCTCGGCCGCGTGGAGCGTCAGCTCTCGAGGGCGCGCGGCGAAGTCGAACTCGCGCGTGGGCAGGCGTCTGAAGAGTATCGCCTGGCGCACTACGAGGCGCGAGACCCTGCCTTCACGGCCGAAGTCCTGCAGCCTCTGCGCCAGGCGGCGCGGGCCGGGAAAGTCGGCGTCTTGCTGCTCGGAGCGACCGGCACCGGGAAGAGCCATCTGGCGCGCGCTTTCCACTACGAGTCGACCCGCAGCAAGGGGCCTTTCGTCGTGCTCGACTGCGGCCAGGTGACCTCCGCCGAGGGGCTTGCCGCCGAGCTCTTCGGCTTCGCCAAGCGCTCCGGCTTCTCGGCTCCGGCCGAGGGGCGGCTCGGCAAGGCGGAGCTGGCTTCTGGCGGCACTCTTTTTCTCGACGAGATCGGAGCGCTGCCGCTGGAGCTCCAGCAACGCCTCCTGCGCCTCATTCAGACCGGCTGCTTCTCGCCACTCGGCACGTCGGAGGAGCGCGAAGTCGATGTGCAGATCGTCGCCGCCGCCAACCAGGATCTGGACGAGCTCATCCGGCAGGGACGATTCCGTGAGGATCTCTATTGGCGTCTCGCCGAAATCAGCGTTCGCGTTCCGGCTCTCGACGAGCGCCGCGCCGACATCCGCGGATTCGCCGACCTCTTCCTGCGCGCCGCGCGTCAGCGCTTTCGCCGCCTCGAGATCGAGGGCTTTGCCGACGACGCCTACGCCGTGCTGATCGACCATTCCTGGTCGGTTGCCGGAAACCTTCGCGGTCTCGAGCATGCCGTGAACCGTTCGGTGCTGCTCGCTCCGCACGGCGTCTCCCGTCTGCAGCGCGCCCATCTGGTGTTCGAGCCGCTGCGGCGTCAAACTGCCGTCGCCTCGAGCGCCGGCGAAAGCGCCGACCCGGAGCTGGCGGCACTGCTGCGCCGGAAGATCGGCGAGCACCAGGCGGTCGTGACGCGCATCGCCGAGGATCCCGAAGTCGTGCGAACGTTCGCCGTCCAGGGTGTCACCGTTCCGGTCTCGACGCTGCGCCTCCGCCTGCGTCAGCTCGGCCTGGACGGCGAGCTCGAGGCGGAGCGCGGGAAGGTGCGCGTGGACCTCTCGGCGGTGCGGCGCGCCCTGCTCCGGCTCGGCACAGCCGAGTTGGCGGCGAAGGAGCTCGGCATCTCCCGTGACAGTTTGCAGTGGATCCTCCGCCGCGCCGGGCTGACGGTGCGCAAGGTGATCGCCCAGGGACCTGTTTGAACAGAGCGCAGGTGACCCTCGCCTCGTTTCTTGCCGGGATGTTTCTTGGCAGCGCCGGCGCCGTGGCGCTCGATCCGCAGCGCTTGCTGACTCAACTCAAGGTGCAGGTTTGGGGAACCGCGGAGGGATTGCCGTCGCTTTCGATTTCGGCGGTGGCGCAGACGCCGGACGGCTACCTGTGGGTGGGAACGACCGAGGGGCTGGCGCGCTTCGACGGCAGCCGCTTCGTGGTCTTCGATCGTTCCAATACGCCGGCCTTTCGGCTCAACGAAATCCGCACTCTGCTGGTGGATCGGCGCGGCGAGCTCTGGGTGGGATTTTCGGGGTCGGGGCTGGCGCGCCGGGACGGCGACTCGTTCGTGGCCGTGGACGGTCCGGAGCGCACAGTTTTCTGGCTGGGGGAGGACTCTCGCGGGATCTGGATCGGTGGCGAGGATGGTCTTTGGAGGCTTGATGAAGGCACGATGACGAGGATTCCCCTCGGCGTGGAAATGCCGAGAATCTCTTCGGGAGTTTTCGACGCCGGCGGACTCCTCTGGCTCGCTCTGGCGGACGGTCGGATCCTTGCCGAACAGGCGGGCGGCGATTTTCGTTCCGTCGCCGCTCCTGCCGGGGCAGGGGTGAGCCGTACGTCGCGCATGTGGATCGACTCCGCCGGCCGCCTTGCGACGTTCATGGCGCAGTCCGCGTGGACCTGGCAAGACGGGCAGTGGCGGGGCGAGCCAGTGGACCTCCCCACTGGGGTGGCGGCTGGCGGTTACAATCTGGGCGACTCGCAGGGGTCGCGGTGGATCGGGCTCTATCCGACCGGAGGCGCGGCGCGTCTGCGAAAGAATCGCGTCGAAGCGGACCTTTTTCCCCGTGCTCACCCGGTTGCAATCGGCATGTTCGGCCCGTTGTTCGAGGATCGCGAGGGAAATCTCTGGCTCGGCAGCTGGACTCAGGGCCTGATGCGCCTTTCGGACGGCCCCATGGCCTCGTGGTCCGCGGCCGAAGGGCTATCGAGCGACGCCGCGCGTACGCTCTTGGAGTCCCAGGACGGCGCGATCTGGGTCGGCACGACCGACGGCCTGAATCGCATCGCGGGGGGGCGGGTAGAGAGCTATCGCCAGCCGCAGCCCGCCGGGGCGCAGCGGGCCTTCAACTGGTACTACGCCCTCGCTCCCGATGGAGACGGCGGCCTCTGGGTCGGCAGCCAGGGCGATCTCGCGAGATTCCGCGACGGACGGATCACCGGGCTTTCCGAGTGGAACAAGCTCGCCGGACTTGGCGTCTTCTCGCTGCTGCACTCGCGAGACGGCGGCCTTTGGGTCGGAACGACGGTCGAAAAGGGCGACGGCTCCTGGGTCCACAAGCTGGTCGGCAACCGCCGGAGCTCGTTCAGGATTGGCGCCGACATCGCCTTTGCGCTGCTCGAAGACCGGCGGGGATCGATCTGGGTCGGCGGCAGGGGCGGCCTGTTCGAGATCGCTCCGGACGGGGCCGTGAAGCGCCATGTCACTCCGGTGGAGCCGCTGCATCAGCTGTTCATGAGCGCCAATGACGATTCGCGCGGCGACCTCTGGTTCGGCACGCTCGAAGGCGGGATCGTGCGCTACCGTGACGGTGAGTTCCGCCTGATCCGCCGCCAGGACGGACTCTTCGACGACACCGCCTGGGCGATCGTCGACGACGGGCTTGGGTACCTCTGGGCCTCCTGCGCCCGTGGTCTGAGTCGCATGAAGCTCTCCGACCTCGATGCCTTTCTCGATGGCCGGGCGCCCAAGGTTCGCTATCGACGATTCGGTGTCGAGGACGGTCTCGCTTCGGCGACGTTCGAGGGCGGCAACGGCAACGCCGGCATCCGGGCCAGGGACGGCAGACTCTGGTTCGCATCGATGAAGGGCGCGGCGATGGTCGACCCCGCCGCGGTTGAACCGGTACCGGAGGTCGCGGCGCGAATCGAGGAGATTCATATCGATGGTCAACGGGTCGATGCCGAGGCGGCGATCTCTCTCGGCCCGGGCGACTACCGCATGGAGATCGACTACACGGCATTCCATTTCCGGGCTCCCGGCCGCTTGCGCTTCCGCTATCGCCTCGACGGCGTCGACCGCGACTGGATCGAGGCCGGCGCGCGGCGCCACGCCGAATATCCAGCCGTGCCCGCAGGCGCCCATCGCTTCGTCGTCGAAGCGTCGCTCGACGCAGACACCTGGGGGCCGGCGGCGACGCTCCCGGTGACCATCGCGGCGCCGTTCTGGAAACGTTCCTGGTTCTTCGTCCTCGCTGCGTTGGCCCTCATCGCGCTCGGTCTGGCGGTGCAGCGCGTTCGTGTGGCGCAGTTGCGGCGCCGCGCCGGCGAGCTCGAAGGGATGGTCGACTTCAGCCGCAGCGTGGCAGGAGTGCTCGAGCCGGAGGAAATCGGACGGCAGCTCGAGCGCGCTCTCGTCGCACGCTGGGGAGAGGCGCCCCGGCTCGTTTTCGCGGCACGGGAAGGCAGAACCGCTCAGCGCGTCGATGCCCACCTGGAGGCAGCACTCGTGCTCGACGCGGAGGCGATCGCGGTTCTGTTCTCCGACTGGCGGCGTCCCCTGCGACTGCCGGAACCGATGATGAACGCGCTCAAAGCCACGGGCCCGCTCGGCGCTCTCCATCGCTGCGGACTTGTGCTTGCGGCGCCGCTGGTCTCGGGCGAGACTGCCTTTGGGCTCCTCGCGGTAGGTGGCGCGCGCGCTCGGGCGGGCCGCGAGTCGGATCTCGCCCATCTCTCGGCGCTCGCGGCACAGGCAGCGATGGCGCTCGAAGGCGCCTGGCAGGCGCAGGAGGCGACGCGCTGGCGGCACGTCTCCGAGGCGCGCGGCGAGTGGCTGCAGCTCGACCTCGCATCCCGATTGGTCTTCGCGACGGTCGCTCGACAGGGCTGGAGCGGCGTGGTGACCGACGACGAGGTCCGCGCAGCGCTGGCGGTCGTCTTCAGCACTTCGCAGGCGGCCACGGCGCGAGTCGAAGCAGCAATCGCGCGGCTCGTCGCCGAGCGCATCCTGTCGCGCGGCGAACCATCCGGCGATTCCGCCAGCGAGCTGCGGGTCGAGCGCGACCGCTGGCTGCTGCTGCCTGAGATCCGCCTGCCGCTCGCCGAGATCGTGCGCCAGTCGGCGCAGAAGATCGGTGCGTATCAACTCATCGAACGCATCGGTGCCGGCGGGATGGGGGAGGTCTACCGCGCGGTGAATGTCCACGACGGGAGCGCCGCGGCGGTCAAGATCCTCTTCCCTGAGCAGACCGCCGATCCGACGGCGCGCAAACGTCTCGAGTCGGAGGGCGAGATCGTCGCGTCGCTCGAGCATCCGGGCATCGTGCGCCTCCTGGAACGCGGCGAGCATGCCGGCAGGCTCTACATCGCCATGGAGCTCCTGCCTGGCGACACGCTCGCGCAGCGTTTGACACGCGGCAAGCTCTCTGAACGCCGGGCGCTGCAGATGGGAGCCCAGATCGCTTCGGCGCTCGGAGCGTTGCATGCGCACGGCGTGATCCATCGCGACGTCACCGCGGGCAACATCATGTGTCTGCCGGACGGTCGTTTCGTGTTGCTCGACTTCGGATTGGCTCGCGGCGCCGCGCGCACCACGCTGACCGAGGCGGCGACGATGGTCGGCACGCTGCCCTACATGGCGCCCGAGATCTTGCGCTCGGAGTCGATCGACGAGGCGAGCGACCTCTGGTCGCTCGGCGTCGTGCTCTTCGAGGCGCTCGTCGGCCATCTGCCGTGGGGAGAGGGGCAGCCGACGCTGCAAATGGCGCTGGCGATCGCGCGGCTCGACGCGTCGCCCGAGATCCTCGAACGGACGCCGCTGCGCAGCGGTGTCGGCGAACTGCTGGCGGAAATGCTGCGCCCGGACACCGGCAAGCGGCTGCGCGTCGCCGCGGAAGTTGCCGAACGCCTCGCCGCCCTCGCGCTCGACGCCAACGCCGCGAGCGGCGAGGTCGCGCTGCATATTGGATAAGGGGATAGGGGGATAGGGGCCGCGACGAGGGTCAGGCGGAGATCAGCCGGAAGAGCTCGGAGCTCGCGGCCTTGCGGTCGAAAGTGACCGTGATCTCGGCCTTCTCGGTTCTCCCGGCGAGACCGAGCATGTAGTCGGCGAAGTCCGCCTTGCCCGCCTCGTAGCGATTCAGCGCCTGCCAGGCGAGTTCGGAGCGCTCGATCGCGAGGTCGGTCGCCCCCAACAGGCCCCGGAAGACCTCGCCGATCTGGCTGCGGCTGTAGCGGTAGCCGCGATCGAGGACCCAGGCGAGCTCGCAGAGAACGACTTGCGTGACGATCCCGGGCGAAGCCTCGGTGCACG
>JBDSRU010000116.1:0-2958 GCA_039929145.1 Thermoanaerobaculia bacterium | reverse complement strand
AGGGCCGATTCGAGATCGGTATAGCCACCGCCCAGGAGCGTCGTCACCGGCGTCTCCGCGGCGTAGGAGTTGAAGTCTCCGAGCAGAAGGACGTCAGGATCTCCGGCGGCGGGAATCACTGTCGAGTTGACCCAGGTCAGGAGGCGCGCCGCCTGCGCCGTCCGCGTGGCGTTGGACGCTCCGGCGCCGTCGCCGGCGTCGGCGTCTCCGGGAAGTCCGGCACTCGAACCCTTCGATTTCAGATGGTTGGCGACGACCGTGAAGCGCTCGCCGAAGGCCGGGTTGGTCGCGTCGACGACGTCGAAGGTCTGCGCCGTCGGCGGGCGGCTGTGGATCGGATCGAGGTCGGAGAGCGGCGCTCCGACCGGTCCGAGGATACCGGTGCGGTAGATGATCTGCACCCGGATGGCGTCGGTCCCGAGCGTTCCGCCGGTGTTGGCGAAAGCGTAGGGGTGCGTGCCGCCGCAGCGCGCGTTGACCGCCCCGAGGAGGTCGGTGATCGAGGCCGAGGGCGTCGTGTTTTCGAGCTCGCCGAAGCCGTAGGCGTCGGCGTTCAACGTGCAGATGACGATCGAAGCACGCTCGCGCTGGCGGTTGAGCTCGGCGACGCTGTCGGCGCCGCGGCAGTCGAGGGTCGCGCTCGGAGCGCAGGGGCCGCTGCTGGTGCTCGAGGTCGTGTCGATCGTGGTGAAGTAGTTGAGCAGGTTCATGCCGACGGCACGGATGGCCCCGCCGACCAGCGGTGCCGACGCCGGACGCGGATTGGCTACCGTGAACGTCGCGGGGTTCGCAGCCGTCGGACGGATCCGCCAGGCTTCGGTGCCGGTGAGACCGGCGAACGACCAGTCGAGGACGCCGGTTAGGCCGTTGACGAGGTCGCCGCCGCGGAAGAAGTCCGTCCCCTGCGTGCCGACCGAGAAGCCGCCGTTGGCGCGCGGCGGGTAGATGAACTGGAAGCCGTTGGCATCGAGCAACGAGGCGTTCTGCGCGTTGTCGTCGTCGTCGAGAATCACCCGGCGGCGCGACAGGGCGTCGAGATGGGCGTTGTAGCCCGCGACGGAAGGCGGTGCGGTCTCGGTGAACTGGCGCGGGCGCCCGCCCTCGAAGAGCTCGATCTGGCCGTAGCGGGCGAGCTCGAAGTACTCGGAGACCGAGAGGGTGTCGACGAAGGTGACGCGCATTCCCTCACGCGGCTCATAGAAGTCGTTGACCACGCCGACGACCGGCAGGTCGATCGTCGCCGGTGTCACCTGGGCGAGGTTGTTGCCGGCGTTGGTGACCAGGACCGAGCCGGCGGTCGAGGCGGTGATTTCGGTGGCGTTGAAGAACTCCGACACCGTGCCCGTTACCCGCACCCGCTGGCCTTCGGCGACTGCCGTCGGGCAGGAGTTGCAGAAGACGAAGATGCCTTCCGAGGTCGCCGGGTTGGCGTCGGCGTCGGCGTCCTCTTCCTGGAGGAAGAAGCCCTGCGTCTGGTTGCTGGCCTGGAAGTCCCCGATGACGATCCCTTCGACGGTGACCGTCGATCCGGGAATCGGCGTTGCCGCGCCCGACCCCTGGACGTCGTGGATGAAGGTCAGGTCGTCGTTGACGATCGTGCCCAGCCCCTGCCCGTCCACGGCGATGGCGTTGGTTACGTTGGTGACGTTGACGAAGAACGTCTCGTCGTTCTCGGGAGTGAAGTCGCCATTGACCAGGACGTCGAAAGTGTAGGTCGAGCTGCCGTTCGGAATCGTCTGTCCGGTGAGCGACTTCTGGGTGTAGTCGCCGGGCTGGCTCGCCGTACCGTTGGCGGTCGCGATGTCGAAAGTGACGCCGCCCGGGGGGGCCGGAGCCGACAGGCTGACGGTGAAGGTGAAGGTCGTCGTGCCGGCGTTGCCCTCGTTGAGCGATACGTCGTTGAGGGTCAGGTTGGGTGCGGCGTCGTCGTTGACGATCGTCCCCAGACCCTGGCCGTCGGTGGCGGTCGCCCCGGTGACGTTGGTGACATTGACGACGAAGGTCTCGTTGGTCTCCGGCGTGATGTCGCCGTTCGCCAGTACGGTGAAGGAGTAGGTGGAGCTCCCGGCGGGGATGGTCTGTCCGGTCAACGACTTCTGGGTGTAGTCGCCGGGCTGCGAGGCTGTTCCGTCGGCGGTCGAGATGTCGAAGGTGACGCCGCCGGGGCCGGCCGGTGCCGAAAGGCTGACGGTGAAAGTGAAACTCGTCGTGCCGGCGTTGCCCTCGTTCAGCGAGATGTCGTTCACCGTCAGGTTGGGCAGCGGCACGCCGCCCTGCGGGGTGACCGAGAGATCATCGATCGCCAGCCCGTGGTCGTTGCTGGTGTCGTTGATGTCGCGCCACCTCAGCCAGACCTGGTTGCCGACGCCGACCGACGGAGCGAAGGCGATGGGAGATGCTTTTGCCGTGCGGTTCGCGGCTGCGTTGCCATCCAGGGCAGCTGCGGCTGTTCCCGTGATCGGGCTGGTGAAATTGAGCGCGGTGAGGGCGCTCCAGCCGGTAGCTGGAGTATCGGCGTCCGTGATCACGCCCGCAGCTGCCACCTGGTACTCGAAAGCGATCGTCTGCGCTGCCGCGGGAACCGGCAGACCATCGCGCCACTGCTCGCCGATGTAGGCGACGTCGAGTGAGGTGAGCGCCGCGCCGGTGTTGTTGGTGTAGCAGACTGCCCAGTAGAAGGTGCCTGTGCCGCCCGAGCCAACGCCGCCCAGCGCGCGGTCGGTGAGTGGATTCACTCCCGCCACTCCGAAGCTCCACAGCGCTCCGGTGTTACTGGAACCGGTGCCGCCGTTGTAGGTCGTTCGGGTCGAGTACGTCCCGGGAATCGTGGAGTTATCCGTCCAGACGAGATTCGTTCCCGTTGTCGCCAGGGTGTCGAAGTTCTGGCTCGAGGCCGTGGCCAGGGTCGTGAGGGAGACGCACTGTCCATGCGCCGAACTGGCGAAGGCGGCGATACCC
>JBDSRU010000115.1:0-3256 GCA_039929145.1 Thermoanaerobaculia bacterium | reverse complement strand
TGGTTGAAGGGCGTCGAAACCGCGAGCGCCGAAGCGCCGCCGCGTGTCCCTGCGCGAGTGCTCGCGTACAATTCCAGGTACAGCCATGCCCATTTACGAGTTCTATTGCCCCGACTGCCATACCGTCTTCAGCTTCTTTTCGTCGCGCATCGACACTGCCGTGCGACCGGCGTGTCCGCAGTGTGGGAAGCCCGAGCTGGCGCGCAGGCCGTCGCGGTTCGCGGCGCTTTCCGGCGCGAAGCCCGATGGCGCGGGCGGAGAGATGGAAGGCGATGCCGACGATCCGCTCGCCGGGCTCGACGAGGAGCGCATGGCCGGCGTCATGGACTCCCTGGCCGCTGAGATGGAAGGGATGGACGACAGCGCGCAGCAGGATCCGAAGCAGCTGGCGCGCTTCCTCGCCCGCTTCCAGGAGGCGACAGGCCTCGAGGCCGGGCCGAAGATGGAGGAGATGATGGCGCGCCTCCACGAAGGCGCCGACATGGACGAGCTCGAAGCGGAGATGGGCGGCGGCGGCACGGAGGGCGAAGGCGCTGGCTTCGATGGCGGCCCCGAAGGCGGCGGTGAGCCAGACGACTTCAGCGACTTCTTCCGCGCCAAACGCGCCGCAGCTGCCCGCCGGAAAGCGCCGCGGGTCGACGAGACGCTCCACTTTCTCTGAGCACTCCAACTCTCCAAAGGAATTCAAGCAAAAGCTGCTGGTAAGGAAAAAACGGGCAGTTACGGGAAGACCAGGCGCGCCGCACACGCGCGGTTTTGACCCGTCGTTCTTTCCCTTATCGTCGACTGAGCCTTTGCTTCTCCATCTGCTGACTCTCTTCGGCGCGCTAAGCTCTCGGCCTCCGTGACCGAGCCCGAATTCCCCTCATCGCGCTTCAAGCCTTGGGCGATCGCCGCAGGTCTCGCGATTGCGGCGCTCTTCGCGCTCGTCGACTCGCCGCTTCATCACCAGGCCGAGATGGGATCGCGGCCGGCGATGGCGGCGGCGGTTGCCGCGCTGATGGCGATCTGGTGGTTGACCGAGGCCGTCCCGATCTACTGGACAGCCTGTCTTCCGATCCTGCTCTTTCCGCTGCTGGGAGTCTTCGGCGCCGACCGGGTGGCTGGGCTCGCAGCTTCGCTCTCGCCCTACTTCGATCCCTATATCTTCCTCTTCGCCGGTGGCATGGCGATCGCGGCGGCGATGCAGCAATGGCATCTCCATCGGCGTCTGGCGCTCGGCATCATGCAGAAGATCGGCACCGACCCGCGCCGGCTGCTCGCCGGCGTCCTCGCGGCGACCGCCTTCATTTCGCTCTGGATCACCAACACGGCGACGGCGACGATGATGATGCCGATCGGCGTCGCGCTCATCGCCCAGCTCGAAGCGAGGAGCGGCTCTCGCCTGCGTCACTACGGCATGGCGATCATGCTGGCGATCGCCTACGGCTCGAACCTCGGCGGCATCGGGACCAAGATCGGCACGGCGCCCAACGGCCAGTTCTCCGGCTTTCTGGAGCGCATGGGGAACTCGATCTCATTCATTCAGTTCCTGGTCGTCGGTCTGCCGTTCGTTCTCCTCCTGCTGCCGCTGGTCTGGTGGCTCCTCTGGCGGCTCGGCAGACAGGATTCGCTCACCGGCGACGCGCGCGAAGTCGTGCAGCGAGAGATCGCGTCGCTCGGCATCGTGAAACGGCCCGAGCGCATCGTCGCGGGCGTCTTTCTCGCTGCCGCCGCCAGCTGGATCGCGAGCAAGCCGATCGTCGAAGCTCTCTCGCCGGCATTTCTGCCGTTCAAGCTCGGCACCGCGCATGTCGAGGGCGGCATCGCCATCGTCGCCGCCCTGGTCCTCCGCTGCTGGCGGTTCCGCGGCCGCCAGGTCCTCGAGGTCCGGGCTCTCGGCACCGTGCCGTGGGAGACGCTCCTGCTCCTCGGCGGCGGCTTCGCGATGGCCGCCGGCATTCAGCAGAGCGGCCTGTCCCGCTTTCTGGGCGCCCAGCTCTCCGGCATCGCTTCCCTGCCGCCGCTGGCGCAGATCGTTCTCGCGGCGGTCGCCACCGTCGCGCTCTCGGCGGTGGCATCGAACACCGCCACCATCGCCGTCATGCTGCCAGTGCTCAAGGATGCCGCCGCGCCCGAAGTCATGACGAGCGTCCTGTTCGCGGCCACCATCGCCGCCTCATGCGACTTCGCTCTGCCAGCGGGAACGCCGCCGAACGCCATCGTCTTCGGCAGCGGCTACGTGCGGATTCCGACGATGGCAAAGATCGGTGTCCAACTCGATCTCGTCGCGGCGCTGGTCGCCGCCCTCTGGTGCTGGGCAGTCGTGCCGTTGGTTCTCGGACAGTGACCGCTGGTGCGGCGTCCCGGCTCACCCGGGGCGCTCAGGCGGTGAGAGCGCTCCTGTCGTGGTCGCGCAGCTTGCGCTCAAACTGGTGGCCGAAGGCCTTCTTCATCAGCGCCAGCTTGGCGCTCTGCCAGAGGTAGCGCTTCGACGAGAAGGCGCGGCACTCTTCAGGCAGCAGCACGAGCGAGACATGGATGTTCGGTGCCAGGCCGATCGGCAGACCCTTCTCCATGCACGACTCGTAGAGATGACGGAAGACCGGGATCAGGTCCTCGGTCCTGGGCGGCTCGTGGTCCTCGAGGTCGGTGCCGACCAGCGGCCGGAAGACGCAGACGGTCGGAATCGCTCCCACCGAGGTGATCCAGTCGATGGCGCGGATCGAGGAGCCAGCGGGCTCGAGGCCGGCGATGATCTCGCCGTTGGTCACCCATGGCTCGTCCGGCCGGCCGGTGCCGGTGAGCGCTGCGCAGTAGCGGATCGCCTCGAGATAGAAGTCGAGGCCGTATTCGGCGTGCTTGCCGGGGCAGATCGCTTCGAACAGACCGCGGTTGAAGAGCTCGAAACAGAAAGAGACCCGGTTGACCCCGATCTCCTTCAGATGGTTGTAGCGCTTGAGGTCGCGGTGGGGCGGAGTCTGCACGCCGACAAGGAGGCCGAGCTCCTCCTTGATGCGCAGGATGTAGGGCTCGAGGATGTCGAGATAGGTATCGCCCGCGTAGTGCCCGGTGTTGAAGTCGACGTAGGTGATGCCCGACTCGCGGCGCGCCGCGCGCACCACCTCGAGGACCTCGTCGACCGACTTCTCGTTGGCGTCGTCGATCCCCAGGTTCAGGCCGACCGAGCAGAACTTGCAGTTGACCTTCTGCGGCTTCTCCGTCCAGTACTCGCAGACCTTGGCCTGATAGATCCCGAGGTAGGTCCCCTGAAGGG
>JBDSRU010000114.1:0-4733 GCA_039929145.1 Thermoanaerobaculia bacterium | reverse complement strand
GGCTCGCCGGGTCAGCAGATCGACCGCTCGACCAGAGATTTTCTCGAGATCGCCCTGCATTTCGATCAGGTCCAGCAAAGACCAGCCGTCATCCGGAGCGAAACTCACCAAAACATCGACGTCACTTTCCGGTCCGAAATCCTCTCGCAGGACGGACCCGAAGAGCTCGAGTTTGGAGATCTTCCACCTCGCACAGAAAGCGGCAATCTGGCTCGCGTCGATGGCTATGTGTGGGCTCATCGTTCGGCCTCCGCTTCGAATTGTCGCACGGGGCAGCCCGTCACCGCACCGCCGACCAGGTCCTCGCGCCGCCCTCGCCCACGGCCACAGCCAGCCCCAGCGCGGCCCGGCTATCCAGGGAGGCGACGAGTGCTTCGTCCCTGGACCCGTTGCGGTGCAGCCCGCGGGTCAACCTCCCTCTCCAGGATACGGAGAGGAGGCGCCGCTCGCCAGCGCGACGCCTGGCGATCGACCGAAGGGCGCCTAGACTTCAGAGTTTCAAGATTGCACTTCGGGAGGTACAAGGCGCTCGAGTTGCCGTATCAATTCGGGCAGGTCCCGTTCGACCACCTCATGGACGATTTCCAGATTCACGTCGAAGTAGGCGTGTACGAGTCTGTGGCGCATACCCGTGATCCTGGACCACGGAATCTCTGGATGGGCGCCCTGCAAGTCGACTGAGATGCGGGCCGCGGCCTCGCCGAGGATCTCGATCAGCTTGAACAACGCGAATTGGAGCATTCGGTCGCCCTGAAGATCCTCGAAAGACTTGCCGCTCGTGAAGGCACGGCAGTCTCTCGCCGCGAGCAGCATGTCGAGCAGCAGCGCCTCGTCACGCCGCATAGATACCCACGGCTGTCGAGAGAATCGATTTCCGGCGAATGTAGTTCGGGCTGGCCTCGATCACCTTGCGCGGAACCAGATCGATGTCGCGACCCAGGATGCCCTGCAGCTCCTCCTCGATCTCCGTCAGTTGCCGAAGGTTGGGCGACACCCCCGGCTCGTAGGTGACCAGCAGATCGACGTCGCTGTCAGGTCGAAAATCGTCACGCAGCACCGACCCGAAGAGCTCGAGCTTCGAGATCTTCCACTTTGCGCAGAAGGCGGCGATTCGCATTGGGTCGATTGAAATGCGGGGGCTCATCGTTCGGACTCCGGTCTGAATTGTCGCATGCCTCGGCCCGTCACCGCACCGCCGACCAACTCCGCTTCCCGCCCTCGCCCACGGCCACCGCCAGCCCCAGCGCGGCCAGGCTGTCCAGAGAGGCGCTGAGCGCATCGTCCTTGGCCCCTTTGAAGGCGCTTTTCGCTGTGGCGAGGTCGAGGTTGCCGGTCTCGCCGAGGAGGTCCCGCACGGCGGCCACTTGCTGCGGCAGCTCTTTCGGCCAGGCGCGCTTCTCGACCTTTTCGGGCTTCGCGGCTTTTGCGCCCTTGGCTGCCTTGCCGGATTTCGGCGCGGTGCCGGGGAGCTCGGCTTGCGCCGCACTGCCGGCACCCTGGGGATTCTGGAACTCCGGCCGCAGCCAGCGCACGAGCCCGCGCTTCTCCTCCTCCGCGCGCTCGTGGTTCAACGCCACCAGCCGCTCGAGGATCTCCTCGTCGGTGAGCGTCACCGGCCAGCCATACGCCTCGAATACCGCGGCGTCGAGCTCGTCGTGGATCTGCTTCAGCACCGAGACGAGCCCCTGCTCGTGAATGACCCGCTCCTTCGCCGACAACTCCTCGCCCGACCGCAGCTTCTCGAGCACGTTGTACATCCCCGTGATCGTCAGCCCAGGATGCGCCGCCTGCTGCCGCTTCCGATGCGCGTCCAGCTGCTCGCCGAGGCTTCGGATGCGCTCCTCAACATCAAAAGCGCACACAGGGAAAGGAAAGGACTCGAAGCAAGGCCCGATGGAATAGCGGGGTCGGTCTTCAAGCGTTGCGCCCGTCGCTGCTGACCACACCGTGTGCAACCTCGATGAAAGAACCCCGGTATGACAAGACTGAGAAAGGCAGATTGCAACCACAGTCTGTTCGGGTAGAGCATCGGCGGGAACGATAGAGAAGAATCGATGCTTCGCAGTCTCGACTGTGCACACGAGTGCAGCCAGACCGTTCGATGCCGCTCGCAGGCCCGGTCGCGGCTCCGCGAACACCCACCAGAGCTGAGAGTACAGCGCACGCTTCTGCTCCAACCGAATCGGGCGAACGGAGTCATAGATACGCTGATACTCGCGAGGGAAACGCTCGCGAGCTTCTTCCTCTCGAAATCCAAAGAAGTCGATCACCATCCGCCCTCGACCCCCGTCAAGGATGCCTCTCGCCCCAATTAGTGAGCGAACGACCTCGCTGCCAGCGAACGCGCCCGCATCCACAATGAAGCCATCACCTACCAACGTCACACCTCTAAACGCCAGCCCCCGGTTTGACATAAGCGAATGCAGCGTGTGGACTGGCTGGCCAATCACGAGACTCGGTTGAATGTGACCCCTGCTGACTTCGATGACAGATCGCACTGCGCCGAACAGATCAGGCGCTTCTTCCACCGACCGCCCAAGAACACCAGGCGCATTCCCCCTTCCGACAACCGTCATCGCTACCCTCACGGCAGCACCGTCAGCGCTGTCAACCCACGGGTGATCTGGAACAGCGAACACAATGGCCAAGCTCCCCTGTGCGTTGACGAAGCGTTCCACGACTTTGCGACTGAATGACTGCGAAATTGAGTTGGTCGTTATCAGACCAGATTGGCGAGCCGCGCCACGACGTACCAGTTCAGCAGCGTGGCTCCACCAGTACATGACGTAGTCGGCCGTTTCCGGAACGTCTGCGTTGGCGCCTCGAAGGGCCTCAACATATCCATCGCCCAGCGCGATGCGCATTCGCTTGTTGCCGATGTAAGGCGGGTTACCGATGATGAAGTCGGCTTTGGGCCATTCGGCGGGTCTGGGGTTCTTGTAGGTGTAGACGGGGATCGTCGCGCTGCTATCGGGTACAGGTTCACCCGTTACTGCGCTTTTTTTCATCGTGGTGCCGTCCCACCGGGTGATGGGCACGCCGTGATCGTCGCGCGCGAGCTCGGGGTCGCCGTCCCAGGCTAAGACGGCGTCGCGGCATTCGATGTTGTCGTAGTCGCGGAGGACCGGTTCGGGGATGGTGGTCGCGCCGCCGGTTTGGCGGACTTGCCATTGGAGGTAGCCGATCCAGAGAACCAGCTCGGCGATCTCCTTCGCCCACGGCTTCACCTCGATGCCGCGGAACTGCTCCGGCGTGACGCGGTACTTCTCCATCTCGAGGCCCAGCTGCGTATAGCCGAGGCCGGCTAGAGCAGCCAGGACCTCCGACTCCAGACGCTTGAAGAGATCGAGGGTGACGTAGAGGAAGTTCCCCGTGCCGCAGGCCGGATCGAGCACCCGCAGCGAGCACAGACGACGGTGGAAGTCGAGCACCCGCTGCTGCGCGGCTTCGATCTTCTCGCCCTCCACCAGCTGCCGCACCTCCGCCCGCACGAGATCCCAGTCGGCGCGCAGCGGCTCCTCGATCGTCGGCTTCACCAGACGTTCGACGTAGGCGCGCGGCGTGTAGTGCGCTCCCAGCCGGTGGCGCTCTTCGGGCGACAGGGCGCGTTCGAGCAGCGTGCCGAAGATCGACGGATCCACCTCCGCCCAGTTGCTCTTCGCCGCCTCCTGCAGAAGCTCGAGCTGCTTCTTCGTCAGAGCGAGCGCCTGCGAGTCGGCGAAGAGCCCGCCGTTGAAGCGCAGGAGCTTGCCGGCCACCGTCTCGCGGCCTTCGTTCATGTCGCGCCAGAGAGCGCCGACACCGCCGGGGAAGGAGGGCGGGTTCGGCAGCCAGTTCTCCGCCAGGTACTTCGAGAACAGCTTGCCCGGCAGGAGGCCCACGTCCTCGGCGAACATCGTGAACAGGCAACGCATCAGAAACTCGGCCACCCGCCGCGGGTCCTGGCCACCTCCTTCCGGCGCCTCGAGCTCGCGCGCCAGAAAAGCGATCTGCGCCGCGATCTCGCGGGTGATCTTCGATTGCTGGCGAGAAGGGTCGAGGTCCAGCGGCGCCAGCCAGAGCTTGCGCAGCGTGTCGAGGTGACTCTCGAGATCCTTGAAGAAGAGGCGATTCTTGAAGCCGTCCGGAAACGGCCGGTAGGCGCCCGAGCCGTCGAACGAGGCGTGCAGGTCGAAGCAGTGTCCGATGTCGCAGACCACCACGAACGGCGGCGGCTGCGGCAGGCTCCGCGCATAACCCAGTGCCTGGCCGAGCGCGTCGTTCATCGCCTGTTCCCAGGCGGGAGTGCCGCGCTTTGCCGCGCCCACCTGTTTCGCCTCGAGAACAAAGCAGCCGGCGCGAAAGAGATCGATCCGCCCGATCGACGTGCCGTCCTCGCGCGAGCGGACGACATCCTTCTCGAAGACGTAGCGGTCCTTTTCGGGGTCGTTGGTCTTGGGGAGCGGCCGTTCGACGCCGAGGACGTCACAGAGCTCGACGAGGAAGCTGTCCTTGTTGGCGCGCTCGGCGGCGCCCGCATGGCGCCAGCGTTCGAGGAACTCCGCGGTGGTCATCGACGGAAGCCTAGCCGACTCGCCGCCGGGTAGGCGCGAGGCTCACGGACCAAGGGAGGGTGCGCGACTCCTGCTACGGCACCGACGCCGACCACCCGCCGGTGCCGCCGCTTTCGAAGCCGTCGCTGAACAGGGCGGCCGGGAGAAGGGGGACGCAGGCCGAGAGCTCGGAACTGTTGC
>JBDSRU010000113.1:0-7624 GCA_039929145.1 Thermoanaerobaculia bacterium | reverse complement strand
GGATGACCCTGCCGTTGGTCGTGCAACCTGCGTCGCGCAGGTTGCCGACCACGACCGGAAAGAGGCTCGGCGGGATCGCGAGGTAAGAGATCGGGCGCTGGGCTCCTGCGAGCTCGGTACGCAGATTCGCGAAGGTCGCCGGATCGTTGTAGTCGCCATCGACGTAATGCAGCTTGCCAGCGAGCAGCTCGAAGCTCGCTTCGACCAGCCCGCCGTATTCGGTGACGCTCGCCCGGGCGTGCTCGATGAACTGCTCCCTCGTCCAGCCGGAGCGCGCCACGCCGACGATCGGAATGTCGAGTTTTCCCCGGCCGGCCATCGACTGCAGCGCGGGAAAGATCTTCTTGTACGCGAGATCGCCGGTAGCGCCGAAGAAGACCAGCGCGTCGGAGCGCGGCCGCCCGTTTTTGGTCACGACTTCTCCTCCGCCTCGGCCGCGGGCGGCACCGGCTTCTCATGATGTCCGCCAAAGCCGAATCGCATCGCCGACTGCACCTGATTCTGGAAAAGCGCATTGCCGCGCGACGCGAAGCGCTCGAAGAGCGCCGCGCTGAGCACGAACGCCGGCACACCGAGATCGTTCGCGGCGGCGACCGTCCAGCGCCCTTCGCCGGAGTCGGAGACCCGCCCGCCGAAGCGCTCGAGCTTGGGATCGGCGGCCAGCGCCTGGGCGGTGAGGTCGAGGAGCCAGGAAGGGATGACGCTGCCGCGCCGCCAGAGCTCGGAGATCGCCGGCAGATCGAACTCGTAGCGGTAGTGCTCGGGATGGGCGAGCGGAGTGGTCTCGGCGTCGATCTCGTGCGTCACCGCGCCGAGATTGGCCTGCGCGAGGATGTTGAAGCCTTCCGCATAGGCCGCCATCAGGCCGTACTCGATGCCGTTGTGGATCATCTTGACGAAGTGGCCGGCGCCGTTCGGTCCGCAGTGAAGGTAGCCCAGCTCCTCGGTGGCGCTCGAGGCGGAATCGGCACTGCGGCCGGGCGTCGCCGGAATCTCGCCGCGCCCGGGGGCCAAAGCGTGGAAGACCGGGTCGAGCCGGCGCACGATCTCTTCTTCGCCGCCGATCATCAGGCAGTAGCCGCGCTCGAGACCCCAGACTCCGCCCGACGTTCCCATGTCGACGTAGTGCAGGCCGCTCTGCGCCAGGCGGCGGGCGCGCGCGATGTCGTCCTGGAAGTGCGAGTTGCCACCGTCGACGATGGTGTCACCTGCGGCGAGGAGCGGGACGAGGTCGGCGATCGTCGAGTCGACGAAGGCCGCGGGGATCATGAGGCAGAGATGTCGCGGTTGCGCGAGCGCCTGGACGAATGCAGCGAGCGAGTCGCTGCCCGTCGCCCCTTCCGCGACCAGCGCAGCGACCGCCTGCGGCGCGCGGTCGAAGACCACACAGTCGTGTCCGGCCCTCTGCAGCCGGCGAACCATGCCTGCACCCATGCGTCCGAGTCCGACCATTCCGAATTGCATGCTCGTCGCCTCCCCGAGAGACAACCCTATCGCGAGGCGCGCATCCTCGAATTCCCGCTCTGAGCTGGGCAGGCAGGGGTAGAATGGCAGTCCATGCAGCGTTGTCTTGCGCCTCGCCCTGACCGCGTCGCAGGTGCCCGAATCTCCCACAGATGGCGCCCATGAAAACCCGCACATTCCTGGCATTGAACGTTTTCCTCGCCTTTGGCCTTGCCGGTGGCGTCGCCGCACAGACCGAAGGCAACCACCTCTGGCCGACGTTCAGCGTCGCCGTCGGCAGCTGCCAGGTCTCCTCGGACGACCAGATCCACATCGAAGGAACGCTCGAACGTCGCGGACAGGACCTCGATCTCGGTCGCGACCTCGGCTTGCCGGATCGAGATCGGCGACACGGTCCTCCCAATCGGCGCGACGGCCGCGCTCGACTTCAAGCAGACGTTCATCGAAGCGACCTACGACTAGACATGGGGCACGGTCATTGTCTATCTACTCAGTGAGTCGAGGTCGCCGTTCCTGCGGATCAAAGTCGAATCTGGAGGTTGCATGAGTACCGCTTTCTGTTCTCGCGCCGATCGCGCTGACATGGAGTCCTGAAATGCCGGACCCCGCGGTTCCGCCCCACGACCTGCCGCGCAATTTCCTCACGGTGGTCTTTCTTTGCCTTCTGCTCGGCAGCGTTTTCTGGATCCTGCGGCCGTTTCTGGCGGCGCTGATCTGGGCTGCGACGATCGTCACCGCCACCTGGCCTCTGCGCGTCGCGGTCACGCGCTGGCTGGGCGGACGGGCGAAACTCACCGTGGCGCTGTTCACGCTGGGCCTGGTGGCCGCCTTCCTGGTGCCGACGTTCCTCGCCATCGGCGCGCTGGTCTCGAACGTCGACGAGATCGCGGCCGCAGTCAAGAGTTTCGCGGCGGGCGGCATTCCCGCGGCACCTGGTTGGATCGAGCGCCTGCCACTCGTCGGCACGACGGTAGCGGAGGCCTGGAACGCCCTCGCGGCGTCGCCTCTCGCCGATCTCTACGACCGCATCACTCCCTATCTCGGTGACGTCGCCACCTGGTTCGCCGGCCAGGTGGGCGGGCTCGGCAAGCTTCTGATGCAGTTCCTGCTCACCGCGGTTGTTTCAGCGGTGCTGTGGAGCACGGGCGAAGCCTGGGCCGCCGGGGTTCTGCGCTTCGCCCGGGCGCTGGGCGGCGAAAAGGGCGCCGAGGTCGTCCGCCTCGCCGGACAGTCGGTGCGCGCCGTGGCGCTTGGCGTCGTGGTGACGGCGATCGTGCAGGCGGTGCTCGGCGGTATCGGTCTGGCCATCGTCGGGATCCCGATGGCCTCTGTGCTCACCGTCGTGATGTTCCTCCTCAGTATCGCGCAGCTCGGGCCGCTGATCATCCTGCTGCCCGCAGCCGGCTGGCTCTTCTTTCACGACCAGACCGGCTGGGGCATCTTCCTGCTCGTCTGGTCGCTCGTCGTCGGCACGCTGGACAACTTCCTGCGCCCGGCGCTCATTCGACGCGGCGCCGACCTGCCGCTGCTGCTGGTGTTCGCCGGGGTGCTCGGGGGCCTCATCTCATTGGGCCTGGTGGGTCTCTTCATCGGCCCGGTGGTGCTGGCGGTGGCGCGGACCCTGCTGCAGGCCTGGCTGCCCGCGGAGCCCGCAGCCGTGACTCCGGCGGCGACTTGAGGTCGGATCTGTCCGTGCGATCGCGGTGCGGGCCGGACGGGCCGGGTGGGCTCTCCAGTCGATGGGTAGTCCATTCAAGAAGTCACCCCTCCAGGGACTCGCGCTGACGCTCTGGGCACGGGCAGCGGCTCGCGCGCCGGCGACGAGCGGCAAGAGACCTGCGAACAGGATCAGGAAGGGTGTTGTCTGCTTTCTCATCAAGGACCTCCTCATAGACCGGTCCACCCGTGGACCGGCTCGTCCCTGGCGCAGTCCTAGCGAAGTCGCCGCGCCAATGCTCTCCGGATAGGGCCAGGTGGAACCTTGCCGGTCGCGGAGCGGCGCGCGATCGGTATCGGATTCGTCCTTGCCGCGGGGGAAAAGGCGCTACGGCTGCCCAAGGCTCACGTGCACGAGAGACCGAAGAACTGGCAGGGAAGATGCAAGCTAGGATCGCCGCCATGCGGACCGAAATCGAGATCAGCGCGCAGGAGGATCTCGCGAACGCCTTCGCGGATCGTCTGGAGCGCCTTGCAGCCGAGGCGATCGCGGTGCGCGGTCGCTTCTCGCTGGCGCTCACCGGAGGCTCCGCAGCCGCGGCGTTGCTGCCGCGCCTGGTCTCCGCTCGTGTCGATTGGAACCTTGCGGATCTCTTCTGGGGCGACGAGCGGGCCGTGCCGTCCGCCGATCCCGAGTCGAACTACGCGTTGGCCGAGCGCCTCTTGCTCGGGCCCGCTGCAGTGCCGGCCGCCAACCGGCATCGGCTGCCCGCCGACCTCCCGGACCTCGACCTCGCGGCTTCCGCCGCGGAGCGCGAGCTGATCGATTGCCTCGGTGAGCCGCCGCGTCTCGACCTGATCTGGCTCGGGCTCGGCGACGACGGCCACGTCGCTTCGCTCTTTCCCGGCTCGCCACTCCTCGACGAGAAGCAGCGTTACGTCGCCGCGGTGCGGGAATCGCCCAAGCCCCCGGCCGCGCGGTTGACCCTCACTCTGCCGGCGATCGCCGCGGCGCGAGCGGTCGTCGTCACCGCGCTCGGTGCAACGAAGGCGGCGGCTGTGGGTTCCGCGCTCCGCGATCCCGGCTCGCGCTCTCCGCTCGCGCTGGCCCTCGCCGCCGCAGAAAACTCGTGGTTGCTCCTCGACCCGGCGGCCGCGCGCGATCTGCCCAGTCTCGCGCGACCGCCCGGGCGATGAGTCCGGATCGGGAGGACAGAGGTCTGCGAAGCCGCTGGCTCGGGTGGCCCGTATGGCTCCAGCGCGTCTTGTTGGCGATCGCGCTCTTCGAGATCGTCTACGTACTCGCTTTCGAGTGGGCGGTTCGCAGCGGCAGTCTCGCGGCGTGGATCGACCGCCGACCCGAGAAGATCGCGATCTCCTTCGCTTCGGCGCACTCCTACCTGCCGTTCTGGGTACGCGTCACGGCTCTCGAGCTGCACGGCCAGAGCCCGCGGGTGCGTTGGCGACTGCGTGCCGATCGCGCCGGAGGCTGGCTTTCACCGCTCGGCCTCTTCCGGCGTACCGTGCGCTTCTCGTGGGCCGACGCTGAAGGGGGTGACTTCTGGCTGCGCCGCGAAATCCTTCCTGAGGCTGTTCCCTTGGATGAAGCCGCCGCGGCGGTCCGCGAAGCGCGACTGCCGCCGCTCGCTGCGTTGTCGCCGCTCGCGGTCCCGCGGCCCGAGCCGACCCGGCCGAAGTGGTCGTTCGACCTGCCACGTATCTCGGTCTCCGGATTCCGCGAGCTCTGGCTGGGCCAGGTGCGTTATGACGGTGAGATCGCAGCGCACGGCAGCTTCGCGATGTACTCCGGACAAGAGCTCGAAGTTCCTTCGAGCCGCTTCGAGTTCTCTCGTCTCCGGGCGTCGATCGGCGACGCCGAAGTCGGCCGTGAGCTCGCTGGAGGGATCGAAATGCGGATCGCGCGCTACCCGTTCAAGGAGCAACGCGGCCGGGCGGCCTTCCAGTTCATCTCGGGGCAGGCCGACCTCGAGGGCCAGGTGGCCGAGCGCGAGCTCCTCGGTCTCTTTCTGCACCGTGCGCCCTGGCTCTCGTTTGGTGAGTCGCCGGGCAGGCTGACCGGCCATCTCGAAGTCGTGAACGGCCAGGCCGTGCCGGGCACGCACGGCGTGTTCCTGCATCCGGACCTGACGACCTCGGCTTTCGACCTCGAGGCGACCGGCGATGCGCGGATCGAGTTCGAAGTCAGGCCCGACAAGAGCGGCGGCAGCGGCTCCGAGGCGGCGGTCGTGGTGTTGTACGAAGACTTCGAGGTTCGGGCGATTTCCGACCAGAAGCCGCTCTTCATCGGCAGCGGTCTGTCCCTCGTGGCGACTACTTCGGAGATCGAGCTTGGCTCGATCTTCGACACCACCCGGCTGCGCATCGATCTCGGAACGGCGCGCATCCCGGACCTCGCCGCTTTCAACTCATGGATTCCGCAGAGCTCGGGTCTGGCTCTGACGGGCGGCGCCGGTGTTCTCGGCGGCAACCTGGATGCCGATCTCGCAAAGAACGACGCCAAGGGAGAGCTTCGGGCGAAGATCGACGCGGCCAAGGTGCGTTTCCGCGAGCTCGACCTCGCGGGCTCGATCGAGTTTGCCGTGCTCATTCCCTCCGCTGACCTCAAGCAGCACACTCTCGATCTCGCGGGCACCCGGCTCGAGTTGACCGACTTTCGCAGCCCGCAGGCAGAGGCGGCGGTGGACGCGCTGACCACCAAAACCGCGGGAAGTGCCGCTGGCTGGTGGGCGCATCTGCGGGTCGTCGAAGGTCACCTGACGTTGCCCCCTGCTGCCACGGCCGAGGGGAGCTTCGAGGTCAACCTGCGCGACTCGGTGCCGCTCATCGGTCTCTTCGAGACGCGCAAGAACCTGCCGCGCTGGGTCGAACGCCTGCTCACCATCGAAGACATCCAGGCGAGCGGGAAGTTCGCCTGGAGCCCCACAGGGACTCGCCTCGAGGAGCTCTCCACGCAGCTGCGCAAAGCGACCTTGCAGGCGCGGCTGCGCCTCGGGAAGGAGTCGCGGCGAGGCGTCATGATGGTCGAGTGGCATCGGCTGGCGCTCGGCCTGCAGATCGACAACGCACAGAAGAACTGGAAGTTCGCCGGCGTGCGCGACTGGTACGCCCAGGCCGATCTCGGCACGCCGATGAATGTCCAACGCTCGGACCCACCGCTCTCGGAGGCGGCGCTCGCCCAGGCCGAGCTCGGCGGGGAGTTGAATCTCGCCGACGTCGAGTTGCCGACGGCCGACTTCGACTACGAGGTCGTGCCCGGAAGCGCGGTCAGCGGCGAGCTCGACGGCGATCCGGGAATCGAGGTGGTGGCGGTCATCGCCCTACCCACCGCCGCGGCGCCGAAGTCGTTGCGGCTCGCGGCGGCGGACCTCGTCGACGGCCGCGCGGTGGCGCTCGGCAGCGTCGAGCTTGTCGCGGGAACCCAGGTGAAGTCGCTCGCGATCGAGGGCAAGGAGGTGGTGGCGCATCTCCTGGTGCCGAAGAAGCCCGGCGCTCCCGAGTCGAAGGCGGTGCGCGAGACGCTGCGTTGGCGGCCGCGCGCGGGCAAGGTTGTGGAGGCTGTGCGGGAGCGCGAAGGTCGGTAGCCATGGTGGCGCAGTGACGTACGAGTCGGTAGGGTAAGCCCTCAGGATGATTCTCGCCGGCGACATCGGGGGCACCAAGACGACACTGGCGCTCTTCGCGACGAACCCAGCGCTTCGGGGCTTCGAGCGCGAGCCGGCGGTTGTCGAGAGCTTCGAAAGCCGCGCGTTTTCGAGTTTCGAAGAGGTCCTTCAGAAATTCCTGGCGCGGCACCAGCCGCGGCTCCTGGCCGGTTGCATCGGAATCGCCGGCCCGGTCAGGCGCAACCGCTGCGAGGCGACGAATCTGCCGTGGTCCGTCGACGGCGCCGAGCTCGCGCGTCTCGCGAGCCTCTCTGCCTTTCATCTCCTGAACGACCTCGAAGCGGTCGGCTTCGGCCTCGACCTCCTGCGGCCAGACGAAGTCGTCGAGCTGCAGGCCGGAGAGTCCGGCGCCTCCGGCCATCGCGCCGTGATCGCCGCCGGGACCGGCCTCGGCGAAGCGGGACTGTTCTGGGACGGCACCGGACATCGCCCGTTTGCGACCGAAGGTGGCCACGCCGACTTCGCGCCGAGAGACGATCGGGAGTGGGCGCTCCTGCGCTTTCTCCGAAAGGAGCACGAGCGCGTCAGCTGGGAGCGGGTGATCTCCGGGCCGGGTCTGGTGAACCTCTATCGCTTCGTGCTCGCGACGAACGCGGATGAAAAGGGCTGCGAACCTCCTGAGAGTGAGGTGGACGTGCAGGCGGAGGACGCGGCGGCGGTGATCTCGCACCGGGCACAGAGCGGCGAAAGCCCGCTGTGCGGGGAGGCTCTCGACCTTTTCGTGCGTCTCTACGGCGCCGAGGCCGGCAATCTCGCGCTCAAGACGCTGTCGACCGGCGGTCTCTACATCGGCGGCGGGATCGCCCCGAAGATCCTCGACT
>JBDSRU010000112.1:0-3919 GCA_039929145.1 Thermoanaerobaculia bacterium | reverse complement strand
AGCGGCGAGCCCGGGCTCGCCCAGGCGGCCACGCCGCCGGAGAGCGGAGTCGCGAAGGCTCCCGCAGAAGGATTTCTCCGCGCAGCCGCCTCGGTCGCCTCGGAGATCATGGTGCGTTCGGCGTTTTCGATGCGCTCGGCCAGATCGGTGCCAGCGAACAATGGCAGCTGTCGCTCACTCATCTGGAGATCCTATCGGGACAATGGACAGAGTGGCCTCTTGCTTCTCTCCCGGCCAGGGCGCTCCGGCGCTCGGGATCCAAAGTGGGCGACCACGCCTCAAATAGGAGCCAACTTTGGATCCCAAGTGCCGGAGTGCCCCCTCACCAAAGGTCTGGCAACTGGGGAAAACGGGGACACGAGGGTCATCGTGTCCCCACATCGTTTTCCGGCAACTCGGAAGTTAGGAGTCGTCCTGGGAATGCCTTCTCAGCGAAGGTGGTCGCGCGGCCGGGCACTCGAGGATTTGGGGCTGGCTCCTAGCGTGCGGGTCGCCTGCCCCAAATCCTCGAGCTCCCGGCCACCGCGGTGAGACATCGAGGTTGCCGTTCCCGTTTCACAAAAGGCGCTCTGGCGCTCGGGATCCAAAGTGGGCGACCACGCCTCAAATAGGAGCCAACTTTGGATCCCGAGTGCCGGAGTGCCTCCACCACGACTGCACCGAATGCCCTGATGCACTTGGAGCAGGCGTTTACGCGGGCGGGCTCCGGCACTCGGGAACTCACCTACAACCGACGGTACAAGAGAGAGAGAGACACACAGCACCCTGCCAGGCCGAAGTGCCCCACCACCGCCGTCAGAAAGCGTCGTCGGGGAACTCCATCAGCGTCTTGCTGCCGGCCAGGATCGTCGCGAAATGCGCGCCGCTGCGCGGCAGCATGCGCTGCATGTAGAAGCGCGCGGTGGCCAGCTTGGTTTCGTAGAACGCCACGTCGCTCTTGCCCTGGCGCTTCTCCAGCGCGACCTTCGCCATGCGCGCCCAGAGATAGGCCAGCGCCGTGTAGCCAAAGAGGTGGAGGTAATCGGTCGCACCGGCGCCCGCCTCGTCGGGGTTCTTCAGGCTTTCCTGCGCCAGCCAGGCGGTGGCGCGCTGAAGACGCTCGAACGCCTTGGCGGCCGGCTCGATGAACTCCTTCATCTCGGCGTTCTCCGCCTCCGCGGTGAGAAACTCCTGCACCGGATGGAAGAAGCGGCGGAGGTAGCGGCCCATGTGCATCGGAAGCTTCCTGCCGACCAGGTCGAGCGCCTGGATGCCGTTTGTTCCCTCGTAGATCTGGGTGATCCGGCAGTCGCGCACCAGCTGCTCGACGCCGTAATCGACGCAGTAGCCGTATCCACCGCAGACCTGGCCGGCATGGTTGGTCATCTCGAAACCGAGGTCGGTCTGGAACGCCTTGATCACCGGCGTCAGGAGCGACGCCAGGTCGTCGCCGATCTGGGCGCGATCGGCGTCCGGATTGTTCTCCGCATGGTCGATCTCGATCGCCGCCCAGGCGGTGAGCGCCCGCGCGCCCTCGGTGAAGGCGCGCATGGTGAGCAGCATCCGCCGCACGTCCGGGTGAACGAGGATCGGATCGGCTTCCTGCGCCGGGTACCTGGCCCCCGTCAACGCGCGCCCCTGCAGGCGCTCGCGGGCGAACTTCACCGCCGCCTGATAGGCCGCCTCGGCGAGCGCCAAGCCCTGCACGCCGACGTGCAGACGCGCGCCGTTCATGAAGGTGAACATCCCCTTCATCCCCTTGTTCGCTTCCCCGACCAGGAATCCCTCGGCGGCGTCGAAGTTGATGACGCAGGTGGGCGAACCCTTGATTCCCATCTTGTGCTCGATGGCGCCACAGCTGACGCCGTTCGGCACGAGCTTGCCGCCCTCTTCGCGCAGCTTGGGGATGACGAAGAGGCTGATCCCCTTGATGCCCGCCGGCGCGTCGGGAAGGCGAGCCAGAACCAGATGCACGATGTTCTCGGTCAGGTCGTGCTCGCCGCCGGAGATGAAGATCTTGCTGCCGGAGAGTCGATAGGCGCCCGCGGTGTCGGAGACATTCGCTCCCGGCACGACCGGGACGGCCTTCATTCGCACCAGCCCGAGATCGGTGCCCGCCTGCGGCTCGGTGAGGCACATCGTCGCCGACCAGGTGCCGTCGACGAGCTTCGGAATGAACTTCGCCTTGAGCTCTTCGGTAGCGTGGTGGTCGAGCGCCGAATAGGCACCGTTGGTGAGCGCCGTGATCATGGCGAAGGAGAGGTTCGAAGCGCACATCACTTCGGTCAGCAGGATGCTCGACGCGTGCGGCAGACCCTGACCGCCGTACTTGGTGCGCGCCACGACCCCCGTCCAGCCGCCCTCGCGGTACTTTCTGTAGGCCTCCGGAAAGCCCTTCGGCGTGCGCACCGTGCCAGCATCGAAGGAGCAACCCTCCCGGTCGCCGGTCTCGTTGAGCGGCTGCAGCACGCCGTCGCAGAAGTTCGCGAGCTCGGCGACGACGTCCATCATCAGCTCTTCGGAAGCCTCTTCGAAACCGGGAAGCCGGGTGAGGCCGGCGCCGTCGAAGAGCTCGTAATAGGCGAAGCGCAGGTCTCGCAGCGGAGCTTTGTACTTGAGCATCTCTAGTTCCTCAGCGGCTTTCCGGTTGCGAGCATCTGTTCGATCCGCGCCAGCGTCTGCGGCGTCCGGACGAGGGCGAGGAACGCCTCGCGCTCGAGTTGCAGCAGGTCGTCCTCGGTGAGCGTCAGGGTGACGTCGGTGTCGCCGCCGGTGAGGACCGTCGCGAGGTGGCCCGAAACCGTCACGTCGTGCGCTGTCGCCGCTCCACTGGCGCGGAAGCCGGCGACCGCCATGTCGAGCGCCGCTTTTCCTGCCGGCCCCGGCAGGCTGATCGCGATCTCTTCGGGCGGCGCGTAGCCGGCGGCGACGAGCGCCAGAGCCTTCGCCTTGGCATCGGCGAGCAGCCGGTCACGGTTCATCGTGATGCCGTCCGCGGGGCGCAGGAAGAGCGCCTCCTTCGCCTCCTCGGCCGAGGTCGAGACCTGCGCCAGGCTGATCGTCTCGAAGACCTTGACGACTCCGGGCATCGGACCCCCAGGGCGCGCGGGGTTCGTCGCCCAGCGGATCGACATCTCCTTGCAGCCGCCCCAACCCGGGACGACGCCGACGCCGACCTCGACCAGACCCATATAGGTCTCGGCGTGCGCCTGCACCGCGGCGCAGTGCAGCAGGATCTCGCAGCCGCCGCCGAGCGCCATCCCCGACGGCGCTCCGACGATCGGGAACGGGGCGTACTTCATCGCCTTGTAGACCTGCTGGCCCTCGTAGATCTGCCCTTCGATCGCCAGCCACATCGCGATGTTGGCGGCGAAGAGCGCCAGACCGATGTTCGCGCCCACCGAAAAGTTCTCGCCTTCGTTGGAGATCACCAGGGCCTTCCACGCCCCCTTGCCGTCGCCAACCAGTCCGATCGCCTTGCGCACCTGGCGCAGGATCCCCTCGTCGATCGAGTTCATCTTGCTGGTGAACTCGAGGCAGAGCACGCCGTCGCCCAGGTCCCACAACGAAGCCGAGCCGTTCTTCGCCACCGGCTTCGAAGCGAGCTTCACATCCGCGAGCAGCAAAACGCCAGCGCCGCGCGGAACGTCCGAAAAAGAAGCTTCCGGTAAATGAAGACTCAGTTGTTGCAGCTTCCCCTTTTCGACGCGATAGAAGTTGCCGGCACCAACGCGGGAAAGCAGCTCCGGCACTGGCAGGCCTTCGGCCGCCAGCCGGGCCGCGAACCAGGCGGGTCCGATCTTGTCCAGCAGCTCGAACGGGCCCCACTTCCAGCTGAAACCGGTGCGCAACGCTTCATCGATCGAGTGGAGATCGTCGGAGATCCGGGACGCGACTTCGAGCGCATAGGAAAGCGTCGCAGCGATCATCTTCCAGCTAT
>JBDSRU010000111.1:0-8193 GCA_039929145.1 Thermoanaerobaculia bacterium | reverse complement strand
GGGCCTCGAAGCGCTTCTCGACCGGATCGAGGGCGAGGTCGCGGCGGTCATCGTCGAACCGATCGTGCAAGGCGCCGGCGGAATGCGGATCCACCCAGCGTCGTTTCTGCGCGGCGTGCGCGAGGCGACACGGGCGCGCGGTCTGCCTCTCATCGCGGACGAAATATTCACCGGCTTCGGCCGCACCGGCAGGATGTTCGCCTGCGAGCATGCCGGCATCTCGCCCGATCTGCTCTGCCTTTCGAAGGGTTTGACCGGCGGCTATCTGCCGCTGGCGGCGACTCTCGCCAGCGAGGAGATCTACGCCGCTTTCCTGTCCGAAGAGCGCGGGCGCGCCTTCTTTCATGGCCACTCGTACACCGCCAACGCCCTCGCCTGCGCCGTGGCCCGCGCCAGCCTCGCGCTCTTCGCCGAGAATCGTTGCCTCGTCCGCGTCGCGGAGCTGCAGCGCCTGTTCGCCGGCCGACTCGCGGTTCTCTCCGCGTTGCCTGGCGTGGCCCGGGTGCGCGGTGTCGGTGCACTCGCCGTCATCGAGCTCGAGGCGCTGCCGAAAGGGCGCGAATCGGGCTATCTCGACGCGCGCGGACCGCGGCTGGCGCAGGATTTCCTGGAGCGCGGCGTGCTGCTGCGCCCGCTCGGCAACGTGATCTATTTCCTGCCGCCGTATGCGATCACCGACGACGAATGCCACCGCGTCTTCGACATCGTGGAAGAGACCCTCCTCGGCTCGCGTAAAATGGCCGCGCGATGACACCGACTTTCTCGATCCGCCTCGCCAAGGAGGACTTCAAGTTCTCCGTCGCCCACTTGACGATCTTCGGCCCCGCGCTCGCCGAGCCCCTGCACGGACACAACTACCGGCTCGCCCTCGAGGTGGAAGGGGGAGAGGTCGACGAGCTCGGCCTCCTCGCCGACTGCGACCGGTTGAAACGTGCCGCGCGGGCTGCCTGCGCCGCGCTCGACGACAAAGTGCTCTTGCCGGAGGCGAGCCCGCATCTCGCGGTCGGCCGCTCGGGTGGAGGTCAGCACGCGCGGGAGGGAACTCTCGCGGTCCGTTTCGCCGACCGCGAATATCGCTTTCCCGCCGCCGAGGTCCTCCTGTTGCCGATCGCCAACGTGACCATGGAGCTCCTCGCCCATTGGGCCTGGCAGCGCATCGCCCGGGTGGCGCGAGGCGGTGCCGTGACGAGTCTCATGGTCGAGATCGAAGAGACTCCGGGTCAACTCTGCCGCTACCGTGCGGCGCTGGCGGCCGCGACCGCTCGGCCGGCCGCAGGCCGGGCAACTCGCACGAAGCGCTCCTGAAACGGCCTTCTCCAGCTAACGCCGGATCCTGATTTCGCGCCCGCGCCAGGATTCGGCGCGCCCGCGCTTCCGGTCGATCGCCGCGAGACTCAGGGTCACGGCGAGCAGGAGAACGTCGAGCGGAAAAAAGGCTGCCGGTAAGGCGCTGTTGCCTGAACCCTTGCGGGACAACGCGGAAGCCATCGCTCCCCCCAGCCAACAGGCCGCAAATGCCGCCGGCCTGCGGAATCCGATCGCCAGCAGCAGTGTCGCGAGCGTGACGAGCGGGAGTGCGATCGCGACGAGCGTCGCGGCCGGGCGGGCGGCGACGAAGAGGGCGAGAATCCTCCGCCAGCCGCGGAAGGTGGCCCGGCCTCCCCTGTACATGCGGATTTCGAGGTCCGCTCCGGCGCGGCGAAAACCGACTTTGAATCCGGCGGCGTGGAGCCGCTGGGCGAGAGCGACGTCGTCGAGCGCATCGCCCGCGATCGCCTCGAAGCCGCCGCTTTCGCGCAGGGCACGGGCCTTGAGCAGGAAGTACTGCCCGTTGGCGATCGGTGTCGGGCTCTCGCCACGGGCGTAGGGTCGCCAGTCGCCGAGCATCCGGTCGAGGAGCGCGTAGGCCGCCGGAGTCAGGAGCGACTCGCCCGGTCCGACCGTGCGCTGCGTTCCGGAGAGCGAGAGCGCGTCGAGCCGGTGCTCAGCCGCGGCGGCGTGCGCCCGGGCGAGGAGCTCCGGAGCATGGCGGGTGTCGGCATCGGTGAGCAGAACCCAGGGTGTGGAGACGCTCGCGAATCCGGTCTCGAGAGCGTTGACCTTCCCTCCCCATCCGGCGGCCAGCGGCCGGGCGACGAGGGCAGTCACTCTAGGCTGCTGGTCGGCGATGCCGGCGAGAATCGCCGGCGTGCGATCGCTCGAGCCGTCGTCGATGATGCGGATCGGAGGCCCGCCGGACTGGGCGAGAAGCGTACCGGCGCAGGCGGCGAGATTCTCCTCCTCGTTGCGCACCGGCAGGAGCACGGTCGTCGGCGGGATCTCCAGAGCAGCCGGCGGAAGCACCGGAGCCCTCCGGCGATCGCGCGCCAGCCGGAGAGCAAAGCCGAGCCAGACGATCCCGAGCAGGGTGGCGATGAGCGTGTGCAGCAGGGCTCCCCGGGTGGCGCGGGCGCTCAGCCAGTCGCTGGCAAGCGGGTCTCGAGGAGTGCTTCGACCTCGCCGGCGGTGGGGAAGCGCCCGGTCCCCATCTTCGAGAACAGCAACTCGCCGTCGAGCATCACTTCGAAGACTCCCCCCCGACTCTTGATCAGCCCCGGTTCGAGGCCGAAGCGCTGTTCGATTTCAGCCGCCAGACCGGCGGCTCGCGGAGCGTAGTTTCAAACCACGCAGTATTCGATGGTGATCCGGGGCATTCAGTCTCCTCGTGGAGCAGAACCTTCGTGGATGGCGGGGCGGCGGGCGCAGATCGCGCCGGAGAAGAAGCGCGGGTAGTGCTCACGAATGCGCGTCAGGTCGGGCACGTCGGCGAAATCGACGAAGCCGGTGGCGAGGAGTGCCTGCCGCCACTGCTCCGGAGTCAGGAAACCGTGGCTGGTGCGAACCCGGGGATCGACCGTGACGTCGGTGAAGCTCGCCAGTTGTTCGAAGATGAGCTCGATCGGAATCGTCTGCCCCGGGAAGAGCCGCTGACACTCGCCGCCGACCAGGAAGCCGCCAGGAACGAGGAGCGAGCAGAGCCAGCCGAGGCTGGCGCCGAGGTCGTGGGCGATATGCAGCACGTTGACCGAGAAGACGAGGTCGAAGCTCCCCTCCGAAAGCCCCTGCCCGGCCGGCGCCTGGTCGATGTCGTAGGCCTGGTCGACGAGCGCAAGTCCGGGAAACCGTCCGGCGAGCGCTCGGCTGGCGCGTCGGCGCAGCATCGGGTTCGGCTCGGTCAGGCGATACTCGGCGATCTCGCTCAGCCGGTCGCGACGCTGGAGCTCGTCGAGCAGGGCCTCGGCCGCGCTCCCTGCTCCCGCGCCGATCTCGAGGATCCGCAAGCCGTCGTCCCGGGTCGGCAAACGGTTCGCCGCGGCGATCGCCGCAATGCGGTTGTTGAGGGCGTAGATCGGATTGGCGTTGTGGAAGTACTCGGTCCACAGCGGCATCCTCGCCCCGGTGAACAGAGCCTGCTCGCCGGTCTGCATGCCGGCCAGTACTTTCGGAAACGACTCGCCGGCGGCGTCGAGAATCGCCAGCGTCGGGGCGTTGGCCGGATCGACCGCCAGGACGAGGGCGCGCACTTCGGCGAGTTCGGGAGTGGGAAGAGGCCGCATCAGCCGGTACTCCGGACCGGTCTCGCCGGGCGAGCTCTCGAGATGACCGGCCGCCGCCAACCTGCTGAACAGCCAGGCGAGGGCCGTTCCTCCCGCGGCGGGGTAGCTGCGGCAGGCGAGCACCGCCTGCACGGTCGTCCCCGCTGCGAGCTCCGGCTCGAGCGCCAACCGCAGGGCGAGCGCGACCGCCCAGTCCGAGACATAGCGTTCGACCAGTTCACAGGTCTCGTAGAGGCGGTCGGAAAGCAGATCGGTGGGGATCTCGCCGAGCAGGGCGTCCACCGCGGGGTCGCGCGGCAGCGGCAGGAAAGGGACCAGCATCACGGGCATTCTAGCCTGCGGACGCGCCTTCCGAGCCGGTTCGATGCCGACCGGTGCGCTGCGCTAGGATCCCCCGGATGAGCGCGAAAACGGCGGGAGGAGACGAGGCTGAGGCGACCGGGGCGACGTCGCCCGAGGATCTGCGCGTGGGACGCATCGCAGGGCATGTGCGTGGCATGTTGACCGAGCTCGGTCTCGATCTCACCGACGTCAACCTGCGGGAGACCGACCGGCGCGTGGCCAAGATGTACCTCGAGATGTTCGGCGGCCTCGCACAGGGCGCGGAGCCCAAGGTCACGACCTTCCCCAACGACGAGCACTACAGTGCGATGGTGATGGAGAAGCAGATCCCGTTCTACTCCATGTGCGCCCATCACCTGGTGCCGTTCTACGGTCACGCCCACCTCGCCTACATTCCGAACGACACCATTCTCGGACTTTCCAAGTTCGCCCGCATCCTCGAGTTCTACGCCAAGCGGCCGCAACTCCAGGAGCGTCTCACCGAGCAGGTGGCGAACTACCTCGAGACCCGGCTCAAACCCCAGGGCGTCATGGTCGTCATCGAGGCGCGCCACCTCTGCGTCGAGATGCGCGGCGTGAAGAAGCCCGGCGCGGTGACCGTGACCTCGGCGATTCGCGGAACGTTCTACCAGAAGCCGGTCCGGGAAGAGTTCCTCGACCTGCTCCGGCACTGAAGCGGATGCATTCGCCCCGCGCACTGTTCGCCGGCAGCGGCATCGCCGTGCCGCCGCGCGTCATCGACAACGCCAATCTGTCGCGGGTGATCGAAACCACCGACGAATGGGTACGCGAGAGGAGCGGCATTCTCGAGCGCCGCGCAGTCGAGGCGGGCGTCGCCTCGTCGGATCTGGGAGCCGAGGCCGCGCGCGCGGCGCTCGCCGATGCCGGTGTGGCCGCGGAGGAGGTCGACTACATCGTTTGCGCCACGATGACCCCGGATCATTATTTCCCAGGCTGCGCCACGCTCATCCAGCACAAACTCGGAATGGGACCGGTGCCGGCGCTCGACATCCGCCAGCAGTGCGCGGGTTTCGCCTACGGACTCCAGCTCGTCGACGCGCTGATCCGCTCCGGCATCGCGCGCACCGTTCTGCTGGTCGGGACCGACGTGCACAGCGCGCTGATGCCGTTTTCCGAGCAGACCTGGGCGATGCTGGAAGGCCGCGACCCCGGACCGCTTGCGCCGGAGGACTACGCCTGGAATTCGCGCTTCCGGCACCTTCTCGTGCTCTTCGGGGACGGCGCCGGCGCGATGGTCTTCCGCGCCTCGACGGAGGAGACCTCGCGGGGCATCCTCGGCGCGCGCCTGTTCGGCGACGGCAAGCACCAGGACATCCTCACGGTGCCCGGGCTGGGCTCGGCCCGCCGCCCCTTCGTCACCGCCGAGCAGATCGCCGCCGCGGACACGGTGCCGGTGATGGACGGTCGCAAGGTCTTCAAGCTCGCCGTGACGCTCATGCCCAAGGTCGCGACGCAACTGCTCGCCGAGCACGGCTACACCGTCGCCGACCTCGACCTGCTGGTGATGCACCAGGCGAACCTGCGCATCAACGAGGCGGCGCAGAAGGCGCTCGGGCTTCCGGACGAGAAGGTGCACAACAACATCCAGAAATACGGCAACACCACCTCGGCGACGCTGCCGCTCTGCTTTCACGAAGCACGGCTGGCGGGCAAGGCTCCCGACGGTGCGCTGGTGGAGTTCGCCGCCCTCGGCGCCGGGCTGCACTGGGGCGCCGTGCTGCTGCGCCTCTAGCTCCCACCCGCCGCAGGGTCAGGGCCGACTGAGGCCGCTGCGCTCGAGCTTGAGCAGCTCCTTGTCGATGCCGTCGTAGAGCTCGTGGGTGCGCTGGTCCCAGGCCGCCGCGCTGAAGATCCCAGGCGGCGCCGAGAGCTCGATCGCGGTCTCCTGCTCGGAGCGACGAACGATCTTGATCCGCGCGTCGCTCCACAGGAGCGCCCAGTCGTCGGTGACCTCGACCGTGGGGTCCATCTGCGTCCCGGAGATCTGCAGCTGATTCATCACCGCCACCAGGAGTGGACTGTTGGCGCCCTTGTAAGGGCTGCGGTAGATCCGGCTCGCCGTCGTGCTGCCGGCCGGAGCGACGAAGGTATCGCTGGTCAGCAGAACCTGGAAAGCGCGGCTCGAGGCGAGATCGGTGAAGTTCGAGTCGCCCCTGGCCCGCACCCGCGAGCGTTCGTCGAGCTCGATGGCCCGACCGAGATGCTGGGCCGCGAGCGCCGAGTAGCCGGCGAGCGCGAAATTGGTGGCGACCAGGTAGTAGGCGGCCGCGGAGCGCGAATTGGCGACCAGGTGACGCTCGAACTCGTGGCTCGCCTGCTCGAGCTTGCCCTGGAGGAGATAGACCGCGCCCAGGTTGATCGCATTGTCGCTCGCCGCAGGGTCGAGCTTTTCGGCCTGGGCGAGCGCCACGAGCGCGTCGTCGTAGCGCTTCTCCGAGATCGCCAGTCCGGCACGGTTGAGCCAGCCCTGGCGAAGCGCCGGATCGAGCGCCAGCGCCTGGTCGAGGTCTTTCCGGCAGTCGTCGATCTCGCCGCCGATGCAGCGTGCCGTGGAGCGAAGGAGCAGTGCGCGGGCGTTCTTCGGCTCGCGCTTGAGGATCGGGCCCAGGAGATGGAGGGCGCGCTCGGTGTCGCCGCCGTCGACTGCGGCCTGCACGGCGGCGAGCGGGTCACCGATCGGCTCGACAGCCAGAGAAGGCACGATCGACAAGAGAAAAACCGTCGTGGCGAGCGCGGCGGTCAGGGCACGGGACGGTCGACTGGAAACCATCTCCGCAATCTATCCGACCGCGCGCGCGCCGCCAAAGCGGGAGGACATTAGAATGAGCTCATGTGCCCAGCCCAGCAGGCCCCGCCGCCGAACGAGATCGCCGCTGCGCTCGGCAAGCGCGTCATCGGCCAGGCCGGCGCAGTCCAGGAGATGGCGATCGCGCTCTCCAAGAAGCTCGCGGGCCTGGGAGTCGGCAATATCCTCATGATCGGCTCGTCGGGAACGGGCAAGACGACCCTGATGCGCGCGGTCGAGAAGTTCCTCGCCGCCGATCCGCTTCTGGCGTCGCGGTCGGCGGTCGTTCGCATCCACGCCAACGTACTCGGCGAGGAGGCGCAGGCGGGCCGGCCAGGCGAAGCGGTGATGCGCCGCCTGCTGGAGCGCGCCCGCGAGCAGTTGGGAGATAGCGCGGGGGCGCAGGCGATCGTGACCCGTGCCGCGCAGGGGCTGGTCTTCGTCGACGAAGTGGACAAGATCCGCAGCCATGTCGGCGGCACCGTGAACGTCTCCGGAATCCGCGCCCAAGAGGCGCTGCTGACGCTGATCGAGAACGAAGCGGTGCCGGTGCTGCTGCCCGATTGGCTGGGCGGGGGAGCGACGACCGTCGACTCGTCGGGCCTGCTGTTCGTCTGCGCCGGCGCCTTCGAAGGGCTCTACGACGCGGTCTACGACCGGGTGACGATCGGCGCCGACAAGGGCTCGCTGCAGCCGGTGACGGTCGTCGAAGGTGGCAAAGTGCGCGAGGAGCTGCGCTTCGAGCTCCGCGACTGGCTGCGCAACGAAGACCTCTTCGACTACGGCATGAGCCCGCAGTTTCTGTCGCGCTTCGACGCCGTGGTGATGCTCGAGGACCTGGGCGAGGACGAGCTGCTGAAGATCTTCCTCGAAGGCCCCGATTCGGGTTTCATCCAGACGCGCGCCTTCTTCGAGAGCCGCGGCGTGAAACTCGCCATCTCCCCGAACGCCGCCCGCGCCATCGCCCAGGCCGCGCGCAAGCAGCCGAGACTCGGTGCGCGCGCCCTGAAGGAAGTCTTCCGCCGCGTCATCCGCGACTTCGAATTCGCCCCCGAAAAACACGCCGGCGGCGGCGTCCTCCTCATCGACCAACCCCCGGTCGCCGCGGCGCTGGGGGAGTAACGCGGTCAGCGAGCGGGCGACGCGCTTGCGCGCCGTCGTTGCACCTCGGCGACGAAGAGCTCGGCCAGCGCGGTCGCTTGCGGGGCGAGCGCTTCGACGTTCTCCTGCCCCTTGTTCATCATCACCGAGATCACCAGGCCGAATTCGGGCAGGGCGGCGAAGTAGGAGGTGCTGCCGACGGCGGTGCCGTGGTGGCTGACGATGGCGGTCCTCACGCTTTCCTGGAACAGCTTCTTGTCGTCCGAAACCCGCCAGCCGAGGGCGTAGCCTTGCGGGTTCTCGCGACCGTCGGCGAGGCGCTGCGGTGTCAGCAGGAGCTCGCGCGTC
>JBDSRU010000110.1:0-8166 GCA_039929145.1 Thermoanaerobaculia bacterium | reverse complement strand
CTCGAAGTGGCCGCCTTCGTTGACCGTCTCGAGGAATGCCTGCGTGGCACCCGGCGGCAGACTCTCGGGCGGAAAGGGGAACGGACTGGGAATGCGGAAGCTTTCGCTGTCGCGATAGTGCGCCTTGCCCTCGAAGCCGAAGCGCACCTTGAATGCGTTGGGATCGCCAGCGGGCGCCTCGAGCTCCACGGTCTCGACCGCTGGCGCAGCGTCCGGCGTCGCGGGCTCCTCCTGCGCCGCCAACCCGTCGCCCGAAAGCGCAAACCCACCGGCGAGCACAATCGCCGCCCAGACTCCCCCCAACGCTCGTCGCATCATCTTCAAGACCTCCCGCAGCCGATACGCCACTTCAAGCGATTTGGATTGTTGGGAGGATCCTAACCTCTCTTGACCGGGATCGGGTCAGGCCCTACTGGGCGGTCTTGGGGCCGTTCAGCTGGAGGTCGAGAGCGACCTCGGGGTTCGACCACTGCGAGTTTGGAATCCGCCCGATCTCTTTGCCGCCGACGAACAGGATCGAAGTCGGAACGCCGGTGACCTTGAACTCCTTGCCTTCGGGGACCTCGGCGAATTCGGCCCCCTTGGGCATTCCGAGATACTCGAACTGGATCTTGCTCCCCGCGACACCCTGCTCGACCTTGAGCAGCAGCGGCACGTGAGCGGAGCAGTGCGGGCACCACGATCCGAAAAAGGTCAGGACGCGCACCGGCTCCTTCTGCGCCTTGAGACGCTTCAGGATCGCGGCGTCGGGGGTGTAGGCATTGGCCTTGCGGACGTAGGCCGGGCTGTGGGCGAGGAGCTCGGCTCCGGTGTGCTTGCCGAGCAGATACGGGCGCGGGCTGACGCGCAGCTTCTTGCCGGCGAAGGAGAACGCGATGTTCGGTCCGTCGACGGCGTACTTCCCGGCCGGCTGCAGGACGGCGTCGGCAAGCAGATCGATCGTCCCCGACGGCTGCTTCGCCACCTTCATCAGGTCGATCGCATCGACGCTCTGCGTCGCGGCGGAGAGCAGGATCGGGGAAGGAAAGTCCGACGAGAGGATGACGAAAGCGCGCGCCGTGTCCGAGAAGTAGATCTCGGCCTTGGGCTGCTCCTTGCCGTCGATCGAAACCACGAAGTCGCCGGAGATCTCGAAGTTGCGCAGCACGGCGTCCGAAGGGACCGCCTGAGCGGCGGCTGGGACGGCGGCGGGAGTGGCGGCAGGCGTGGCGGCGGGTGGAACTGCCGCATCGGCACCGCAGGCCAGGCTGACGGCGAGCGCCGCCGGGAGGAAGACCAGGGCCAGCGATCGATGCAACCCGCGAAGGCGAAGTGTGCTCATGGTTTGGGATCGTCCGTTTTTCGGTTGTTCGGGTCCACCGCGGAGGTGATCTCCGCCGGCAGGCCGGCATGGGTACGGGTCACGCGGCCCTCTTCGACGAAGAAGGTCCGGGGAAGGCGACGATAGAGCGGGCGCAGCACGGCCGCCGGGACTTCGTGCAAATCGAATGCCGGTGCCAGGCGCCAGAATAGCTCCATCTGCTCGTCCTGGGTGAAGTCGGCGAGCACCGCGACTTGCGGCCGTCCGTCGGCGGAGGCGCTCGTCACGTAGCGATTGAGCTCGGCGGTGAGTTCAGCGAAGCCTGCGGAGCGGATATCGGCGAGGACGACCCAGCGGCTGCCGGTCCCCAGCCCCGGCACGAGGTTGTCGAGGCAGATGCGTTCGTCGCCGCTGCCGGCGCAGACCTCCGCGATCCTCGTTCCGGGTCGCAGCCGCGTCGCCAGATCGTCGAGCGGCAGGCCGGGCGCGAGAGCGGCGAAGGCGCCGGCCGAAAGGGCGGCAACTCCGGCGAGAACGGTCGCGAAAGCACGGCGGCGCCTTCCTGGCACCCCCGCGAAGCTCGGCCTCCCGACCCAGGCCAGAGCGAGCGCTGGCACCAGCATCACCAGGTCCTGCCAGAACGCCTCCGCCGGTGTGCGCTCGACCAGATTGCCGAAACAGCCGCAGCTTGCGAGTTCTTCCGCAGAGAGCCCACCGTGGGTCGCGCGCCAGTAGGTCCGGGCGGTCAGGAAGACGAACAGCGCGACGAGGAACGTCGCCGCGACGAGCACACCTCGGCGGCGCAGGTTGAGCAGCAGCGCCACCCCGAGACCGACCTCGACCGCGACCATGCCCACCGCCCACGCGAACGGCGAACCGGCGAGCGCCAGACCTTCGCGCTGGATCTGCTGCGCGAAAGCCTCGGGATCGATCGCCTTGGCGTAGGCCGCGACGAGCAGGACGACCCCGAGCAGAGCTCCACCCAGATAACCGATCCGGCCCGGCCAGGGGGAGCTCGTGGGTGTCGCCGCGGTGTTCGTGGTCACGTCCATCGGCGGGAAATCTAGCAGTCGCTCGCCGGCGCTGCCAATCTCGGCAGCGCTACGCTGGGTTTGCGCGCTTGCGCACGACGTTGGTCTTGGCGATCAGATCGTGCAGCCCCTGCTTGCGCGCACTGAAAGCCACGAGCAGATAGCCGAGACCAAAAGTGGCCGAGCAGGCGAGATAACCGACGAGACGCAGCAGCGCCGTCGTCCAGCCCAGGCCCTGCCCGGGTACGGTGGACTCGGAAACGATCCAGAGCTTCATCAGCCGCTTGCCTGGCGTCGTTCCCTTGAGCGCCGGCAGCACCAGCACGACGAGCAGACCGTAGGCCAACTGCACCAGACCGACGACATAGGCGAGGCTCGGCGAAACGTACCAACCCACGATGAACTGAGTCGCCGCCAGAATCAGGAACGGAATGCTCTCGATGAGCGAGGCGACGACGCGCAGCCAGAAGCCGGCCGGCTCGACTTTGCCCGGCACCGTGGCACGAACGACAGGCGTTCCCACCGGGCTGGACCGCGGCGCCGGTGGCGGCACCGGTGCGAGATCGATATCGCGGATGGACGACAGCAGCTCGCCGTCCTTCTTCGCCGGATGTTCGAGCAGGGCGCCGGCCGCACCAGCGGTCGCCGCTGCGACCGGGGCGGGCGGAGCGGTTCGCGGCGGAGCGACGGAAGGCGTCGGAGCCGGTGGTGGCGGCGCGGACTGCGCTGGGGAGGCCGGATTGCGCGACAGCGGCGTCGGCGACCAGGGAGCCTGCGACCCCGACTCCGGGCTGATTCGCGGCGACGAACTGGCCGCCGGCGGCGCAGCTAGCGAAGGCGCCGGCATAGGCGCGGGAGGAGGCACCGCGGCCGGTTTCGGGCTCAGGGCCGAAAGCGGCGGGATGACCATTTTCGCGGTCGCCTCCGACGGCCCGAGCGGCGCCAGCATGCGCAGCACCAGCTCCGCCTCGCCGACCACGACGCGATCGCCGTCGGAAAGAGGGATTTCGCCGTCGACGCGCTCGCCGTTGACGAAGGTGCCGTTGCTCGATCCGAGGTCGCGCAATCGCACCTTGCCCGGCTCGACGACGAAGATGGCGTGCTGCCGGCTCACCGTCGTCTCGGCGATCTGCACCAGAGAGGCGCGGCTGCGTCCGATCACCGACTCGCCGGACGGCAGCTCGATCGGAGCCTTGCCCGGAACTTCCACGAAAATCTGCCAACCGGTCTGACTCACGGACTCACCTGGTTCAAGAAGCCCTCGTGGAACTTCGCTTGGTGGAGGCTGACTTCGGCGGGATTGTACTCGAAGCCGCGTCGGGCCGGTGCCAGCCGATCTGCGCCCGCAGCAGCCGCGCCGTCGGCGAGTCGGTCTCGTCGAGAAAGGTCGCGAACGGCCCGCAGAACAGGAGGTCGCCGCCGTGCATCCCGCCCCCGGGACCGAGGTCGACGATCCAGTCGACCCGCGCCAGGAGGTCGAGATTGTGCTCGACCACGACGACCCCGTCGCCACGCTGCACGAGCTTTCGCAGCGTGCGATAGAGCAGGTCGATGTCGGCCAGATGCAGTCCGGTGGTCGGTTCGTCGAAGAGGAAGAGCTGCCGGCCAGCCGAAGACGGCCGGGCGAGGAAGGTCGCGAGTTTCAGGCGCTGCGCCTCGCCGCCCGAAAGCGTCGAGGTCGGCTGCCCGAGTCGGAGGTATCCGAGACCGACCTCGGCGAGCGGCCCGAGCTTTCTCACCAGCGGGCGCTCACGTGCGTAGACCTCGAGCGCCTCGTCCACCGTGAGCTCGAGGGTCTGGGCGATGTCCCGGCCGAGATGCCGCACCGCCAGCACCTCGGGTCGAAAACGCCGGCCCTGGCAGCCTTCGCAGCGCACCACGACCGGCGCCATGAACTGCATGTCGACCTCGAGCACACCCGTGCCGAGACATTCCGCGCAACGCCCGGCCTCGACGTTGAAGGAGAAGTGCGCCGGCGTGATGCCGCGCCGGCGCGCCTCTTCGGCGCCGGAGTAGATCCGCCGCAGGTCGTCGTAGGCCTTGACGTAGGTCACCGGATTGGATCGCGACGAGCGCCCGATCGGTCCCTGATCGACCAGCGAGAGATCCGAGATCAGGTCGAAGCCGAGGATCTCGTCGCACCGGCCTGCCTCAACGTCGGAGATGCCGCGCGACCGGCGATAGCTTCCGTAGAGGACGTCCTCCACCAGCGTCGACTTGCCCGAGCCCGAGACGCCGGTGACCGCGACCAGGGCGTCGAGCGGGAACTCGACGTCGATGCCGCGCAGGTTGTTCTGGCGCGCGCCGCGGATCCGGATGCGGCCGCGCCCCGCGAGCTCGTCCTCGAGGCTCTGCCGTCCGCGCTCGCGCCGGAAACGCGCCAGGTGCTGACGGGCCGCGGTCGGATTCTGCTCCCGCATGTAATGCGCGGTGAGCGAGGTCGGATGCGCCATGACTTCCGCGACCGTGCCCTCGGCGACGATTTCGCCGCCGCCCTCGCCGGCCGCGGGACCGAGGTCGATCAGATGGTCGGCACCGAGCACGATGGTGCGATCGTGCTCGACGACCAGGACCGTATTGCCGCGGCGCGAGAGATCTCGCAGCAAGGCGAGCAGGCGCTCGTTGTCCTGGGGATGCAGCCCGATCGTCGGCTCGTCCAGCACATAGAGCGTCGACGTCAGGCCGGAGCCGAGCGCCGCCGCGAGGTGGATGCGCTGCGTTTCGCCGCCGGAGAGAGTGCGGGCCTGGCGATCGAGCGCAAGGTAGTCGAGACCGACCCGGTGCAGCACCGATAGGCGCTCGCGGATCTGCTCGAGCAGATGGGCGCCGACCGCAAGAGCCTGCGGGCCCAGGCGGCGATCGGCGAACCAGCGCTCCAGGTCCTCGACCGAAAGCGCCAGGAGCTCCGGCAGCGTCCGGCCCTCGAAACGCACCGCCAGCGCTTCCGGGTTCAAGCGCCCTCCGGTGCAATCGGGACAGGTGTTGTAGGCGCGATAGCGTGCCAGCAGCACGCGCACGTGGACGCGGTAGGTGCGGCTTTCGAGCCCGCGGAAGAAGTCGTCAAGATGGGTGAAGCGGCCGGCGCCGCGCCAGATCCATTCGCGATCCTCCGCCGGAAGGTCTCTCCACGGCAGGTCGAGCGGCACCTTGCGCCGCCGGGCGGCGCGCAGCAGGCCGTCGTAGAGCTCCTCGTACGCCGGCGTGTTCCAGGGCGCGATCGGGCGCTCCGCGAGGCTCTTCCGCTGGTCGGGGATGACGCGCTCGGGGTCGATGCCGATCACCCGCCCGAAGCCTTCGCAGGTCGGGCAGGCGCCGAGCGGCGAGTTGAACGAGAAGAGCGCCGGCGAAGGCGCCCGCAGCAGGAGGCCGCAGACCGGGCAGGAGAGATCCCGGCTGTAATAGCGCACTCCCTGCTCGGAGATCGCTTCGACGGTGCGGGTGCCGAGCTTCCAGGCGTCCTCGACGGTCGCGGCCAGACGCGCCGAGGCATCGCTCGAAGCGCGGAATCGTCCGAGCGCCAGAATCAGCGGATCGCGCGATTCCGGCCAGCCCTCCTGGGCCGCGATCGGTACGATCTCGCCCGCTTGCAGACGACGCGCGAAGCCCTGGGCCACGAGCTCGGCGAGAGCGAGGTCGGCCTCTTCGAGCGGCCGGGGGATGCGGGCGGCGAGCAGGAAGCGTTCGCCCGCGACTCCTGCGGCCAGCTCCTCCGCCACTTCTCCGGCCGTGAAACGCCGCGCGGCGCCGTGGCCGGCGGGGCAACGCACCTCGCCGAGATTCGCAAACAGCAGCCGCAACACATCGTGAATCTCGGTGATCGTACCCACCGTCGAGCGCGCGTTGCGGACCGAATTCCTGGCCTCGAGCGCCACCGCCGGCAGAACGTTGCGAATGTCTCCGACCGGAGGGCGTTCCATCTGGTCGAGAAACTGCCGGGCGTAGGTCGACATCGATTCGACGAAGCGCCGCTGCCCCTCGGCATAGATGGTGTCGAACACGAGCGACGACTTGCCCGCTCCCGAAGGGCCGGTAACGACCGTCAGCTGGCCGTGCGGAATACGGCAGGAGACCGATTTCAAGTTGTGCGTACGAGCCGCCTCGACCTCGATGGCGCGCGGTTCGATCGCCGTTCCGGCATCGACCCTGCGCAGCGCAGCGACAGACACGGGCTGCGCGCCGTCTGCGCGCGCAACCACTGCCAGGTCTGATTTCGCGAGGGCTCCTGTCGGCCCCAGGGTGGGTTCGCGGGACATCGGAATCCAGCATCATAGCCCCCCCGCGAGTGGGTGCAATCGCGGTCTCCACAGCCGTCTCCATACCGTCGCGGACGGCGCAGATCGGGCGGGTGTCCCGCTCCGCGACCGCAGCAGCAGCGCCGGCGGTCTGATGCGTCGCCCTTCGGCGCAGAGACTCTGACAAGCTAACCCTTCTCCGGCGGCAGGGTCTGCCGCCGTCGCGCTGATGCAACGCCTTCGCAGATCGCACCCCGAGGAGTCACGGCATGACGTCGTTCGAGACCGAGGAATTGAAACGGATCTTCACCTACCTGACCCTCGACGAGCTCGAGAGCCTCTTGCGCGCCCTCGTCCCGCAGCTCGAAGGGCTGGCCGAGAGTCTCGACGAGTGCGGCTTTTTCGATGCGATCGAGGAGGGAACGGAGGAGGATCCGCTGCTCGAGTGCGACGTCCGCCTCGACGGTGAGGACGAGTCGTTCATTCTCCAGCTGTTCGACGAGGACGAAGAGCGCTTCGAGGCCGTCTTCATCCTCTCGCCGGCGGTCGCCGCGGTGGTCGTCGCGGCCCTGCCGCCCGGCGCGCTCGACCCGCCGCAGGTGAGCTCCGCAGTCCACTAGGCCGCGCCACGAAGGGCCCCGGCACCCTCGCCTCCGCGACGCCGCGTCACTTGTCGCGGAGAGCTCGCAAGGTGCACGTTTCGCTTCGTTTCCGCTTCCGGCCAGGCGCCGGGAACCGGCGCCTGGAACTGGTCGTTATCCGCCGTCTCCGCCAGGCTCCCAGAACGGGCGGATTTCAATGACGCCTCGGGCCCGCGCGCATGGGGTGTTGGCTACGAGGTCGATGACCTCCTTCAAACTCCCAGCTTCGATCACCGAGAACCCGGCGAGCGGAAGCGCATGCTGAGCGAGAGGCCCGTCAGTCACCTCGAAGTTTCTGTCCCAATTCCGGACAGAGGTCACCGCTGGCCGTACGGCGGACATGAGATTCCCTCGCTTCCGAATGACCGCGTCCTGAGCCAGAGCATCCTTCTTTTCGCCTTCGCTCAGTGAGTTCCATCCGTCTTCGTCGCCATAGGCCAGACACAAGAATTTCATCGTCACTCCCTCTCGCGCCGTGGAGCGCGGCGCGTCTACTCCTGCAGGTCGAACATCGCCAGACGGCGCCAGGGTTGGACGCCCTCCTGCTCGATCAGGTGGAGCCAGGAGAAGCGGGCTTGCCAGCGCTGTGGCAGCTTGGAGGCGATTTCCAGCGAGTTTCCAGCGTCGGGAGGATTGCGCGGATGGGCGAGGGTGATGTGGGGCCGCGGCCGCGCGATCTCCTTGCTGCCGAGCACGAGCTCACGCAGGCGCTGATAGTCGGTGCCGCCGGCCACGCACTTCAGCCGGATGCCATGGCCGAGAAAGGGCTCGGGGCTGCCGAACTCGAGCATCAGCCGGCGCGCCGGACCCGACGCCAACCGCGCTTCGATCTCTTCCTCCGGCAGGGCCGCGACCTCTTCCTCGCGGCAGAGCGTGACGTGCGCCGGAATCAGCCGGTATTGCACCGGATCCACGACGCGGCGCACCGCCTCGACGGGCGCCGCCGTCTCGCCGACAAGGAA
>JBDSRU010000109.1:0-2954 GCA_039929145.1 Thermoanaerobaculia bacterium | reverse complement strand
GAGGCGTAGTTCTCCCACATTTCGCGGCCGATCGACTTGGGCTCGATCTCGCGATCGCCCACCCACGGATGCATGCGCGCGAAACGGTCGAAGTTGCCGAACAGCCACTCGGCGAGCGGCTTGGGATAGGAGATCCCCTCGAGCTTCTCCATCCGCTCCTCGTACTGGACTCCCTGCGATTTCATCTCGGCGAGCGCAGTCTGTTTGGCGCGATCGGTCTGCTTGCGCAGCACGATCTCCGGGTTCTCGAGCACCGACTCGACCAGCGTCAGGAGATCGCCGACGTAAGTCGGATGCTCGGCTTCGAGGAGCGGCACCATCTCGACCAGGAAGAGCGACAGCGCGTGGTAGAGCGAGAAGTCGAACTGCAGGTCGGGATTGACGATCACCCAGTAGTAGGCCGTCCGCGAGTCGCGCTGCAGGATCAGGATGCGGGCCCTCACCAGCGAGCGCACCAGCACCGCGGCGTGCTTCAGGTGGCGCTTCTTCGCGGCATCCTCTTCATGGCTGCCGGCGATGAGCTCTCGCAGCGAAGCGAAGTTCTTGCGGTTCGGGTCGTTCGCCTCCTCGTCGCGCTGCAGGAGGTTCAGCACCATGCCGTGGGTGATGCGAAAGCGCGACTTGAGCGTTTCGGGCGGCTTCTGGATCAGGCGTTCGAAGGTCTCCTTCGTCCAGGTGACCTCACCCTTGCCCGAGCCGCGCTGGCCTGCGCGCATGGGAGCCCGCTGCGGCTGTGAGGGTGACGGCCCCTTCTTTCCCTTCTTGCCCTTCGCCGCCGCGCGCTTGCGGTCGATCGCCTCCTCGGGCGCTTGCGCCACCACCCAGCCACGGTCGTCGAAGCCCTTGCGGCCGGCGCGGCCGGCGATCTGCTTGAAGTCGCGCACCGAGAGGATCTGCACCTTCTCGCCGTCGTACTTGGCGAGCTTCGAAAAGACCACGGTGCGGATAGGGATGTTCACGCCGACGCCGAGGGTATCGGTGCCGCAGATGACCTTGAGCATCCCCTTCTGCGAAAGCTGCTCGACCAGCAGGCGGTACTTGGGTAGCAGGCCGGCGTGGTGAACGCCGATGCCGAAGGTGAGGAAACGGCGAATCTCCTTGCCGTAAGGGGTGTCGAAGCGGAAGCCGCCGAGCTCGGATCGGATCGCCTCGCGCTCCTCGCGCGAGGTCATGCCCATGCTGGTGAGCGACTGCGCGAGCTCGGCGCACTCGCGCTGGGTGAAGTTCACCACATAGACCGGGGCGCGCTGGGCGAGAAGCAGCGACTCGATGGTCTCGTGGAGCGGCGTCTCCTGATATTCGAAGTCGAGCGGCACCGGGCGGACGACCGAAGTGACGTTGGCGACTGCGATGCCGGTCGCCTTCTCGAGGCGCTCGGCGATCGGCGTCATGTCGCCGAGGGTCGCCGACATGAGCAGGAAGCGCGTCTTCGTGAGGGTGATGAGCGGCACCTGCCAGGCCCAACCGCGCTCGGCGTCGGAGTAGTAGTGGAACTCGTCGAGCACGGCGTAGGGGGCATCGAGCTGGTCGCCGGAGCGCAGCGCCATGTTGGCGAGCACCTCGGAGGTGCAACAGAGGATCTTTGCCTGCGGGTTGATCGAGGCGTCGCCGGTCAGCATGCCGACGTTGGCGGCACCGAAGTCGTCGCAGAGCGCAAAGAATTTTTCCGAGGCGAGCGCCTTGATCGGGCTGGTGTAGAAGGAGACCCGGCCCTCCGCGAGTGCCTTGAAGTGCATGCCGAGGGCGACCATCGATTTGCCCGAGCCGGTCGGAGTGTTGAGAATCACATGTTTGCCGGCGAAGACCTCGAGCAGTGCCTCTTCCTGGTGGGCATAGAGGGTGAAGCCGGCGTCGGCCGCCCAGGTGACGAAGCGGTCGAGGAGCTCCTCCGCGGAGGCGCCGGTATGCGCGGGGAGGCGCTCGGAGAGCAGGGGGCGGGCAGACATTGCGACATTCTTTCACCTCCGCCTGCCCGCCAGCCGTCGGAGCTGCGGAGCGGGCGTAGAATTCGCATTCAAAGCGGGCGGAGTCAAGGAGAACGACGATGAAATGGCGTGGAGAACGGCAGAGCGACAGAATGGAAGACCGCCGCGGCATGACTCCGGCGCGCGGCGGGATGGCGATCGGCGGCGGCGCAGCACTCCTGGTGCTGCTCTTTGCACTTTTTACCGGTCAGGATCCCCGGCAGTTGCTCGATGCGATCGGCGGTTCTGAGGCGACGGTCGATCCCGACGCCGCCCAGGCTCCCACCGGCGCTCCCAGCGATGAGCTCGGCCAGTTCGCGGCGACTGTGCTCGCCTCCACGGAGGACGCCTGGACGGAGGTCTTTCGAACCGAGGGCCAGAGCTACCGCGCTCCGACCCTGGTCCTGTTCTCGGACGCCGTCGCCTCGGCCTGCGGCACGGCATCCGCAGCGGTCGGACCGTTCTACTGCCCCCTCGATCAGAAGGTCTACCTCGACCTCGGCTTCTTCGAGCTCCTCGAGCAGCGCTTCGCCGCTCCTGGCGACTTCGCGCAGGCCTACGTCATCGCGCACGAAGTCGGCCACCACGTGCAGCAGTTGCTCGGCATCTCGGATCGCGTGACCGCCGCCCAGCAGCGCGCCGGTGAGGAGGAGGCGAACGCCCTTTCGGTCCGCCTGGAGCTCCAGGCCGACTGCCTCGCCGGCGTCTGGGGGAACCACGCCAATCGCACGCGCAAGCTCCTCGAACCCGGCGACGTCGAAGAGGGTCTGCGTGCCGCCGCGGCGATCGGCGACGACATGATGCAGCGCCAGAGCTCGGGACGTGTCCGCCCCGAGTCGTGGACCCACGGCTCCTCCGAGATGCGCGTCCGCTGGCTTCGTCAGGGCCTTTCGACCGGCGACCCGGACCAGTGCGACACTTTCAAGGACAGTCGGCTGTAAGCGAGAGTCGTCAGCGCCCCATGCGCCAAGCGCCGAAAAAGAGCAACGC
>JBDSRU010000108.1:0-13222 GCA_039929145.1 Thermoanaerobaculia bacterium | reverse complement strand
GCGGCGCGGAACGCCGGGAGGTCGGAATCGCCGGAGGCCAGCAGCTGTTGCAGCTCCTTGCGTGCGGCACCGGCATCGTCCTGGCGGAAATGACATTCGGCGACGACCAGGCGGAAGTCTCGCGCCGTCTCAGGGCCGAGAGTGGCGATCGGAACGCCGCGCAGAAGGCGGCAGTCGCCGCCGCGGCGCACCGTGCGGAAAAGCAGGGTGGCGGCCGGTCGCACCAGCGACTTCGGTGCGCCTTGGGCGAGCAGCGTCGCCGAGATGCCGGCAGCGACCTCCGGATGGCCGAGGGATTCCTGAACCGCTGCCAGCCGGTAGCGCGCCCAGGGTGCCAGGGCCGGCGTCGCGCCGATCGCCTGCGCGAAGGCCTCCGTCCCCTCGCTCAATCGGCCGAGGCGCTCCAGCAGGTGGCCGCGCAGAAAGTCGAGCCCCAGGGCGCGGGCGCGTGCGGGCTCGGCGTCGGCGAGACAGTTCGTCTCTTCGAGCGCCCGCAGATTCTCGCCGGCACCCTGCAGCTCGACGAGCTGGATGCGCGGATCGATGGTTGCTGCGAGCAGCATCGACGCCAGCTGGAGAATCATCCGGCGTTCATCCGAGGATCATCCCGGCGGCCAGGCGAGTGTCCGGCCGCCGAGCAGATGGAGATGGAGATGGAAGACCGATTGTCCGGCGCCGGCGAGACAGTTCAGCACCAGGCGGAAGCCCTCTGGCTCGAGCCCGGCGCCGCGCGCCAGATCGGTGGCGGTTGCGACCATCCTGCCGAGGAGCGCTGAATCTGCGGCGCCGGTCGCGAAGAGATGGGGCAGATGGCGCTTCGGAACGATCAGCAGGTGCACCGGCGCCTGCGGCGCGATGTCGGCAAAAGCGATGAGCTCGTCGTCCTCGAACAGCAGGCGGGTGGGAATCTCGCCGGCGACAATGCGGCAAAAAAGGCAGTCCTTGTCCATGCGATCTCTCCTCGCTGCGCTCGGGCGGTCGCCGGTCAGGAGACGCCGGAGCCGGACAGCCGCGTGACGTTGGCGCCCAGCGCGTTGAGCTTCGCCTCCATCGCCTCGTAGCCGCGGTCGAGATGGTAGATGCGGTCGACGATGGTCTCCCCGGAGGCGACCAGGCCGGCGAGCACCAGGCAGGCCGAAGCACGCAGGTCGGTCGCCATGACTTTGGCGCCGGAGAGCGCGCTCGCCCCGTGGACGCGGGCGTAGCGGCCGTCGAGCCGGATGTCGGCGCCCATGCGCGCCAGTTCGGCGGCGTGCTGAAAGCGGTTCTCGAAGACAGTCTCGCAAATCGTCGTGATTCCCTCCGCCTGTGTGGCGAGCGCCATCGCCTGTGCCTGCAGGTCGGTCGGGAAGCCGGGAAACGGAGCGGTCACGACGTCGCGCGGCTTGAGCGCGCCGGTGCGGGCGACGGTAATCTCTCCGCTTGCACCGAGCTCGACCGCAACTCCGCAGCCGCGCAGCAGATCGAGCAGAGGCTCGAGGTCGGCGGCGACGCCGCCCACCAGGGTCACTTCGCCGCCGGTGACCGCCGCCGCGACGAGATAGGTCCCGGCTTCGATGCGGTCGGGGATCACGCGATGCTCGGCGCCGTGCAGGGTGGCGACGCCTCGCAGGCGGATGGTCTCGGTGCCGGCGCCGTCGATCTCGGCGCCCATCGCGATGAGGAGCCGCGCGAGATCGACGACCTCGGGCTCGCGCGCACAATTCTCGAGCACCGTCTCGCCGCGCGCGAGGACCGCCGCCATGAGGAGGTTCTCCGTGCCGGTCACCGTCGGCATCGCGAAGCGGAATCGGGCGCCGGTCAGATGGGCGGCGCGCACGTCGACGTAGCCGTGCTCGAGCGTCACCGTGGCGCCGAGCGCCGTAAGACCCGCGAGATGCTGGTCGATCGGGCGCACACCGATCGCGCAGCCGCCCGGCAGCGAGACGCGCGCGTGGCCGCGTCGTGCCACCAGTGGGCCCAGCACGAGGATGCTGGCGCGCATCGTCTTCACCAGCTCGTACGGTGCGTCGTCGTCAGAGGGCGCGCCAGAGGGCGCGAGAACGAGGCCGGTGGCGGTCACCGTCGAGCCTTGTCCCAGATGGGCGAGGAGCTTGCGCATCGTCTCGAGGTCGCGCACCCGCGGCACGCCGTCGAGTCGCACCGGCTGGTCGGAAAGCAACGTCGCGGCGAGCTCGGGCAAGGCCGCGTTCTTCGCTCCACCGGCACTCACTCTGCCGGCGATCCGGGTCGGTCCGACGATGCGAAATTGATCCACGCTTGGCTGCCCTCTCCTGAAACGAATCTACGAAGCCCTTCTGAATACCACATCTCGCGCGATCCCGGCGAGGTCGCTGCGGATCTCGACGAGCTCGAGTCGATGGCGCTCGCCTGCGAGAGCGAGGATGTCGTCGAGTTGCCCGAATCCGATCTCGCAGGCGAGCAGGGCTCCCTCGTGCAAGCCTTCCGCCATGTCGAAAAGGCGCGCCAGCAAAGCGAGCCCGCGGTCCGCAGCGAAGAGTGCGAGGTGCGGTTCGTAGGTGCGCACGTCGAGCGCCACGAGCGCCGGGTCGAGTGGGTCGATGTAGGGCGGATTCGAGATCACCAAGTCGAATGTCGCGAGCTCTACCGGTCCCGCCAGATCGGCGGCGACGAAATCGACGCGGCCGGCGAGACCGAGCTGTCGGGCATTGAGCTGGGCGCAGGCGAGAGCGTCCAGGGAAATGTCGGTCGCCCGCACTCTCCAGCGCGGGCGCTCGGCGGCGAGGGTGAGGGCGATGCAGCCCGAACCGGTGCCGATGTCCAGGACCGAAACCTCATCGGGCAGCGCCAGGCCCAGGGCAATTTCGACCAGGAGCTCGGTTTCCGGCCGCGGAATGAGGACCCGCTCGTCGACGGCGAAATCGCGGCCGTAGAACTCACGACGGCCCGAGAGGTACGCCATCGGCTCACCAGCGGCGCGGCGGTCCAGCAGCTCCAGGAAGCGCTTCGCCATCGTGGCAGCGAGGGGCTGGTCGTCGCGCGCCCGGATCTGTACCTCGGAGAGACCCAGAATCGACCCGAGGAGCGACGCGGCTTCCCTCCCGGGCGAAGCGATGCCGGCGCAGGCGAGTCGCTTGCGTCCCTGGGAGACGGAAATGCCGATCGAGGTCACCGGCGGATCTTATGGTCGCGCCAAGGCCAGCCACAGGCGTCGGTGCAAGCGAGGATTGACAGATGTTCCATCGGTAATAAATGAAAGAACTAGACGAATCGTCTGTAGATGTTTAGAATATCAGCGCTATGGACGAAAAAGATCTGCAGATTCTGTCGCTCCTTCAGGAGGACGCCCGGATCGGCAACGCCGAGATTTCGCGCCGGGTCGGCCTCGCCGCTTCAGCGGTCCACGAACGCATCCGCAAGCTGGAGCAGCGCGGTGTTGTGCGCGGCTATCACGCCCGCCTCGACCCCGAAGCGCTCGGTTGCGGGCTCCTGGCGTTCATCTCGGTCCAGGTCGACGATCGGCTCATCGAGGGGACGACCGGGGCGCAGCTCGCGCGGCTGCCGCAGGTGCAGGAGATCCACCACATCGCCGGTGAGGACTGCTATTTGCTGAAGGTCCGCTGCGCGACGACCGCCGATCTCGGGCGCTTCCTGCAGGAAGCCCTCGGCGCCTTCCCCGGCATTCGCCGGACGCGCACGACAATCGCGCTGGGAACGGTGAAGGAAGGCCTCGAGGTGCCGATCCCGGCGATCGCCCCCGGCGAGCGCGGCGACACGCGGGAGGCGACATGACGACTTTCGACGGGCGCAGTCTTTTTCAGGGCCGCACGCTCGCGGCCCTGCTCGCGGTCTATCTCGTCTGGGGCTCGACCTACCTCGCGATCCGCATCGCGATCGGTTCGTTGCCGACCTTTTCGATGGCCGGGGCGCGCTATCTGATCGCCGGCGCGCTGCTCTACGGCTGGGGGATTCTGCGCGGCGGCAAGCGTCCGGACGCCAGGATGCTGCTGCCGATCGCGGTCATCGGCGCGCTGCTGCTGGTCGGCGGAAACGGACTGGTGGTCTGGGCCGAGCATCGCATCCCCTCCGGCATCGCGGCACTCCTCATCGCCACCGAGCCGTTCTGGATCGCGCTCCTCGTGCCCTTCTTCTCGCGCGCGCGGCGACCGGGGATGCGCACTTTCGCCGGCATCTTCATCGGCCTCGCTGGCGTCTTCGTGCTGGTCGGCGGTGGTTCGGGCGGCGGATTCGGGTCCAGCGGCATCGACGTCGCAGGGGCGCTCGCGGTCGTGGCGGCTTCGTTCTTCTGGGCGCTGGGCTCGCTCTACTCGACACGCGCCAAGCTGCCGGAGTCGCCCTGGATCTCGAGCGGCAGCCAGATGCTCGCCGGCGGAGCGATGCTGGCGCTCCTCGGTGGATGGAACGGCGAGTGGGCGACCTTCGAGCCGGCAAAGGTCACTGCCCCGGCCGTCTGGGCGTTCGTCTATCTCGTCCTCTTCGGTTCGATCGTCGCCTACACGGCCTACGCCTACCTGCTGCGCAACGCGCGGCCCACGGTCGTTTCGACCTATGCCTTCGTCAATCCGATCGTCGCGGTGCTGCTCGGCTGGTGGATCGTGGACGAGCCGGTGAGCGGCCGGGTCGTGGTCGCCGGGGCGCTGATTCTCCTGGCGCTCGTCGCGATCCTGTACGACGAGCCGAAGAGCGCCGCTACGACGGCCTGAGCCGTCGATGCGGCTTCATCCGGCGGCCGGACCGGTGGTTCAAGCGGTCGTGCTGCTGCGCGCCGCCTCGTCCATCTTCTGCGCCTGGAAGTACTCCACCAGGGGATGGATCAGGGCGTCGAGCTCGCCGCCGAGCACCGCGGGCAGCTGATGCAGGGTGAGGCCGATGCGGTGATCGGTGATCCGGTTCTGCGGGAAGTTGTAGGTGCGGATCTTCTCCGAGCGGTCGCCGGAACCGACCATCTTGCGGCGTTCCGCGGAGACCGCCGAATCGGCCTTCTCGCGCTCGAGGTCGTAGAGCCGCGCCTTCAGCACCCGCATCGCCTTCTCGCGATTCTTGATCTGGCTGCGTTCGTCCTGGCAGGAGACCACCAGGCCGGTCGGCAGATGGGTCAGGCGGACCGCGGAGTAGGTGGTGTTGACGCCCTGGCCGCCCGGCCCCGAGGCGCAGAACCGGTCGACGCGCAGGTCCTTCTCGTGCACCTCGACCTCGACGTCGTCGGCCTCGGGGAGGATGGCGACGGTCGCGGCCGAGGTGTGGATCCGGCCCGAGGCTTCGGTCTGCGGCACGCGCTGCACCCGGTGGGTGCCGCCCTCGTGCTTGAGTTTGCTGTAGGCGCCCTGCCCTTCGATGATCGCCGAGACCTCCTTGACGCCGCCGGCTTCGGACTCGGAGATGTCGATGACCTCGACCCGCCAGCCGCGGCGCTCCGCGTAGCGGCTGTACATCCGGAAAAGCTCGGCGGCGAACAGTGAAGCTTCGTCGCCGCCGGTGCCGGCGCGGATCTCGAGCACGACGTTCCGGCTGTCGTTCGGGTCTTTCGGGACGAGCGCCTGCTTGATCTCGCGATCGAGCGTGTCGCGGCGCTCGACGAGGCTCGTCACCTCGGCTTCGGCCATCGCCTGAAGGTCGGCATCGGCGCTCGCCTCGCTGGTGGTGGCGAGCTCCTGCGCTTCGTCGAGCTCGCGGCCGAGGTCCCGGAAGCGCCGGAAAAGCGTCACGATCGGATCGATCTCGGCCAGCGCCTTGCTGATCTCGCGCACCGCCTTGGGGTCGGAATGGACCTGCGGCAGGGCGAGCCTCGCGGTGAGCTCGGCGTGCGAGGATTCGAGTGCGAGGAGACGATCGATCATGGACGCATCACCGTGGCGACAGGGGAAGCGAGCGCCAAATCAAAACCCCGGGCGCCGGCCGAAAAGACGGTGGCGTCCCGGGGTGGGGATCTGCGCGCGGGCTGGCTAGGCGGACTTCGTGTAGCGGCGGTTGAAGCGCTCGACGCGGCCGGCGGTGTCGATCAGCTTCTGCTTGCCGGTGAAGAAGGGGTGGCAGGCGCTGCAGATTTCGAGGCGCAGCTCCTTCTTCGTCGAATGCGTTTCGAACGTGTTCCCGCAGGCACAGACTGCGGTGACCATGTGAAGTTCCGGATGGATGCCAGTCTTCATGCGACGCCTTCCTGACTTGGTACGACGCACGCGGAGATCGCGCGCGGACCGCCGATTTTAGCGGATACCGGTGTCAACCGCCAAGGGCCGCCTTTAATTCCATTGGATGGAGCGGTTTGCGAGCCGCCCCGAAGGTCGGTCCCAGCTCAGGAAGCGGTGACTTCGGCGTTCACGCCGAGCCGCTTCATCATCTCGTGAAGGGTCGTTGGCTTGATGTGCAGGAGCTCCGCCGCGCGCTTCTGGACGCCACCGGCGTTCTGCAGGGCAGCGATCACCAGTTGGCGCTCGTAGGTCGAGACCGCGTCCCAGAACGAGCCGTTCGGCAGGTTGGAGGCGGTGTGCGGGTGCATGCCGGCGCCGAAGCCGCCGGTGCCGTTGGCGGACGCCGCAGAGCGCACCGCGGGAGGCAAGAGCTCGACCTCGAGGACCTCTCCCGAAGAGAGCACCACGGCGCGCCCGATGGCGTTTTCGAGCTCGCGGACATTCCCCGGCCAGCGATAGTCCATGAGCATCTCGAAAGCGGCTGGCGAGATGCTGTTCATCGCCTTGCCGTTCTCCTCGGTGTAGGTGCGCAGGAAGTGCTTCGCGAGCAGCGGGATGTCCTCGCTGCGATCGCGCAGCGGAGGCAGCTGCAGCGTGATGACGTTCAGCCGGTAGTAGAGGTCTTCGCGGAAATCGCCGCGCCGCACCAGAGCTTCGATGTCGGCGTTGGTGGCCGCGATGAGTCGCACGTCGACGCGGATCGTGTCGACCCCTCCCAGCCGCATGAACTCCTTCTCCTGGATGACCCGCAGGAGCTTGGCCTGGGTCTCCATCGGAATGTTGCCGATCTCGTCGAAGAAGATCGAGCCGTTGTTGGCGGCTTCGAACAGCCCCTTCTTGGCCGCGATGGCGCCGGTGAAAGCGCCCTTGACGTGGCCGAAGAGCGTGCTCTCCAGAAGATCGTGCGGCATCGAACCTGAATTCACCGTCACGAATGGACCCTGAGTACGGCGGCTGTGGTGGTGGAGCGCCTTGGCTACCAGCTCCTTGCCGGTGCCGCTCTCGCCGAGGATGAGCATGTTGCTCTTCGACGGCGCGGCGAGCCGGATGAGGTCGAAAATCTGCTGCATCGGTGCGCTCTTGCCGATGATCTTGTCGAGCCCGTAGCGCTTCTCGAGCTCCTGCTTGAGAGACCGGTTTTCGCTCGTCAAGCGCCGCTGCTCGAGGCCCTTGCGGATGGTGAGCAGGACCTCTTCGTTCTTGAACGGCTTCGGAATGTAATGGAAGGCGCCGATGCGCATCGCCTCGATGGCGCTCTCGATCGACGAGTACGCGGTGACGACGATCACTACTTGCTCGGGATCGCGCCCGCGAATCTGCTTCAGGACCTCCATGCCTGACATGCCGGGGAGCATGAGGTCGAGGAGCACGAGATCGATCGGCTCGCGTTCGGCGATGAGCAGCGCCTCTTCGCCGGTGCGGGCGGCGAGCGGCCGCAGGCCTTCACGCTTGAGGAGCGTCCCGAGGACGTCTTGCAGGACCTCTTCGTCGTCGACGACGAGGATGTTCGTCATGCGCGCTCCCGGGCGGTTTCCGGGGAGGCAGGCGGAGTGGAAGGCGAGGCGTTGCCGCTCGTCGGCAGATCGACGATGAACTGGCAGCCCAGATCCCTACCCTGACTCTCGACCAGAATGCGACCCCCGTGCTGCTCGACGATGCTGCGACTGATGGCGAGGCCCAAACCCGTGCCGCCCTTGCCGGTCTTCGTGGTGTAGAAGGGCTCGAAGACTTTCGCCAGATGCTGCGCCTCGATGCCCGAGCCGTTGTCTCCAATACGCACGCGGACGCCGGCGGTTGCACCCGCGCCGGCCGGAACCGGCGCCTTTTCCATGCCGATCTCGATCCGCCCGCCGCGTTCGGGGGCGGCATCGATGGCGTTGAGCAGCAGATTGGTAAACACCTGCTGCAACTCGCCCTCGGACCCTGAAACATCCGGCGTCTGCTCGGGCAGTTTCCAATCGACGGTGACAGAGCGCGCCTGGAGGCGCTCGCGCAGCAGATCGACGGTCTCCGCGAGGAGCGCGGGCAGCGCCACCGGGCCGCTCTCGTGATCGCGCTTGCGCGCAAACTCGAGCAGCCCGTTGACGATGCGCGACGCACGGAAAGTCTGGCGCTCGACTTTCTGCAGGAGCTCGCGGCGCGGGTCGGAGGCGTCGGTGTCGGCGAGCAGCATCTGGGCGTAGCTCGAGATGCCAGTGAGCGGTGTGTTGACTTCGTGCGCGACGCCAGCGGCGAGGACACCCAGGGAGGCGAGGCGGTCCTGCTCGCGCAGAGCCCGCTCCATCGCAACGCGCTCCGAGACGTCCTGGACGACCAGCACACGGTCGGGCCGGCGGCGCCCGGCGGCACCGGAGCCGTCCGCGGTGTCGGCGGCGTCGGCGAGCTCGGCGCTCAACGGCGCGGCGGTGAGCTGCAGGTGGCGCTCGGCGCCGCCGCTATCCGAGAAGGAGAGCTGGCGGATTCCCGAGCCGGGCTCGGGCACGGCTTCGAGCGGGAAGAGGTCGAGGAGCTGCCGGCCGATGAGCTCGCCGCGAGGGCGTCCTGCGATCGCCGCGAAGGCGAGGTTGGCGGACGCCACTATGCCTTCGGCATCGAGCACGACGATGCCGGCTGGAGACGATTCGAGGATCTCTTCATTGTGGCGCTGGAGCGAGGTCACGCGCGCGAGCTGGCGGTGCACCTGGTCGAGGAGCTGCGCGTTCTCGATGGCGAGTGCCGCCTGGTCGAGCAGCGTCCGGACGATGTCGACATCCTCGGTCGAAAGCGGCTGGCCGTCACTGCGCAGCGAGGCGAGCGTCAGGCCGATCTTCTGGCCGCGCACCCGTAGCGGGAAGGCGTAGCGGTATCCGGCGACGTAGAGCTGCTGCTCGGCGGTAGCCGACTCGCCCGGCAGGCCGATCGGCGAGAGGGTCTCGAACTCGCCCTCCCAGAGGCCGTCGCGCAGCGTTGCCAGCGCCACGGCGCGTGGGAGACCGGCATGCGGCCGCACCGGCACGAGCGCGGGTCCCTGCAGCAGCAGCAGGTTTCCGCGCTCGAGATCGAGCGCCTGTTCGACTTCGGACAGCAGCGCCTGGCAGAGCCGGTCGAGATCGCGTTCCTGCAGGAGATCCTGCGCGACGCGCTGCAGGCCGCGACGGTGGCCGAAAGCTCGACCGTATTGCAGCCGTTCGAGCGCGCCGTGGATGCCGCGGTGCGTCGGGACGACCAGGCCGACCGCGAGGATGCCGCCGATGAAGGTCAACAGGTCACGGGTGAAGCCCAGACCGACGGGCATCGTGCGACGGACCGCGAGGTCGATCAGCGAGAAGGTAGTCAGACCGAAAATCAGCGTCAGGGTGTAGGCGAGCCCGTTGCGGACCATGATGCCGAGGTCCCACAGCCGATAGCGCAGCACCGCCCAGGCAAAGGCGAACGGCACGCAGGCGAGCGGCAGCACGGCGAGCGCCGAGAGCGACTCGGGCAGCTCCAGGCCGAGCAGCGAAGGCAGACCGTTGAAAAGGAAGAACGGCAGATATCCCGCCGCCATGCCGACGAGCAGCCAGAGGAGCTGACGCTGTTGCTCCCACTCGCGCAGCGCGGCGAGCCGTCGCGCCAGGACGACTACGGAGAGCGCCGCGAAGAGCAGCAGGTGGGCGAGCTCGATCCGGTCGAGGACGACGAGCATCCGCGGACTCGGCGCGCCGACCAGGAAGTTGCCGTTCGCCCAGGCGAGATCGGCCTGGAAGAGGGTCAGCACCGCGGCGGGCAGATAGAGAAACGGCATCCATCGCCGGCGTTCGGCCGCGGCGGGACGCGGAATCGAAAGGAACAGCTGCAGCGTCAGCGGCGGCAACAGGAGGCGGGCCGCCTCGTCGAAGAAGTAGATCCAGCGCCCGAGTCCGTCCGCCGGGAAGACCGGCGAGAAGACGTACAGCACCGCCGAGGCCAGGCACCAGAGGTAGAACAGCAGGCCGCCGGCGGCCGAGCCGGAACGCCAGATGACGAACAGGCCGATCGCCGCGTAGGCGCAGCCGATGAACGCCAGGATCAGGTAGGGCGCGTTGAGGTCGAGCGGCGGCCGCTGGTATTCGACGGTTTCGAGGCGATCCTGGCGCAGAACGACGAGTTGCGCGGTCGGGGCGTCCCGCAAGGCGCTGCTCAGCCGCGGCACCCGGCTGGCCTCGGCGCCGTTCACCAGGACGATACGGTCGCCGACCTCGAGCGTCGACTCGAACTGGGGATCGACCGCTCGCACCTCCCAATGATCGGTCGCGGCTGCGGCCTGGAATCCGAGCGGCTGGAACGTCTCGAGCTTCTGCTCGAAGCCGCGCGCTCCCACGACCGCCAGGCCCGCGGTGATCGCGAGCAGGAGGAGGGTGGCGAGACGGCGCGGGCGCAGCAGCTCAGACATTTGTTGCCGACATTTCCAAGGTCAATCCGAAATAGCACTTTCCATGCCATCCAGGCATGGGCCGCGAGGCGAATAAGTGGCCTTTCTGGAAGAGTTTATGGCCTCCCGGTGCGGAATTTTGGAGTCCATTCACAAAATTGAACCGAGGCGATGGGAGCCCACACCGCGGGCCTGCTGGGGTGGGCGCTGCCGGGGGGTGAGAAAAGTTGGAGGAGCGGGACGAGCGGCGATCAGAAGCGTACGGCGACGCCTGTGACGACACGGCGCTGGATCGCCTCGGGGTCGACGTCCGAATGGAAGAACGAGGCGCCGCGGGCGATCCCCATTCCGACGTGCACCGCCCAGTCCTGCGAGAGGTCCCAGATGGCGGACAGGTTCTGGCTGACGACCAGTTCGAGGCGCTGCATGTCGGTCGCCGGCTCGAACACCGTGTTGGCTGCCGTCTGGGTGATCGGGGCCAACTGCTGATCGAGGCGATGGAACGAGAGATAGACGCCGGTCGAGGTGCGCTCGAACGTGGCGTCGATTGCCGACGTGACCATCGAGACGTCGTTCTCGTAATGGCGCCGGTTCACTGACTGAAAGACGCCGCCGCCGCCGCTCGCGACACTCGCCGAGACCTTGGCTACGATTCCGGGAGTGAGCCGCTGGCGCAGCGAGGCGTGGACTTCCGGGAGGCGATCGCCGGGCACCAGGAAGATCCCTTCGCTGCTCTCGAAGAAATTGCCGTTGAAATACATTCGGACCGTTTCGTCGAGCTCGCGGAAGGAGGCGCCCATGGCGAGCTGGCTGTCGACTCCGGAGGAGCGCATGGCCGACATCTGGTAGCAGGCTTTCTCGGCCTCGCCACAGGTCATGGTGCCGTCCATGACGACCGGGAGGAAGTCGTCGCTCACCACGTTCTCCTGCGAGACCACGCGATGCGCGGCCGTCAAGGAGGTCTGCCAGAGCGGACCCATCTGCAGCACGAAACCGCCTCGCGGCGTGATCGCAATGCTGCCGTCGGTCATCGTGGTGAACAGGCCGTACTGCACCAGCACCTTCTCGTGCGCCTGCCAGCCACCGTCGCCGTAGGCGTCGAGCGACTGGGTCGCGAGCAGCGCGCTGTCGCTGCCGGCGAGCCGGCGGGCGTAAGCGCCGCTGTTCTCGCGATAGCGCAGGCCGGCGCGCAGGTCGCCGAAACCCTCGAACTTCTGCACGTAGTCGCCTTCGACGCGCAGGCGCCGCGACGATACCGGCAGGCCGAGCGGATCGATCCAGGCCCGGTTGTAGAGCCCGCTCTCTTCCACCAGCGACGCCTTGACCGAGGTCGCGCCACCTTCGCCGACCGGACGGTTCCAGCCGAAGTAGAGCTGCGAGGCCTCGACCGGGGTGGTGAAGCTGTCGTCCATCATCGTCATCCGGTTGCTGCTCGACGAGATGTCGAAATCACCCTGCTGCGGCGTCTGCACGTTGAACGACACCGAGTGCGTCTGGCCGTCGATACCGATTCCGGCGTCCGGCTGCTGCGCGAGCTCGGACTCGAACGTCTGGAAGTCGCCCTGCATCGAGAGCTTGACCTTGCCGAGCTGGCCCTTGAGGCCGACGTTCGCGCCGTTCACCCGGGCGCTCGCGGAAGGCGTCACATCGTGCACTCCGGAGAGCGCCGAGACTTCCGCCAGCAGGCGCGAGTCGAGTTGGGCGCTCGAGCCCAGAACCAGATTGGCGAGCTCTGGCGCGGTGTCGGCGGCGCCGCTGCCATCGCCGGCATCCGCGACGAGCGGAGCGGTGATCGCGCGCAGCACGTCGGCCGGAATCTCCGAGCGCACACTCCAGAAGTCGGTCAGATCGGACGTGGCCTCATTGGTGAGCTGCAATTCGACGAACTGCACCGAATCGACGGCGTCGCGCTGCAGCAGTTGGATCGCCGGCTGCAGTCCCGTCTTGTGGGCGATGAGCTTGTAGATACCGGCCGGGAGCGCCTCGAAGAGAAACTTTCCGCTGCCGTCGGTGAGCACTTTGTGGAGCGACTTCTCGATCAGCTGATAGGCGTAGACGTGGGCGTCGGAGACCGGCGACTGATTGAGGACGACGCGACCTTCGAGCCCGAGGACTTCGGCCCTGGCCGATCCCGTAAGCGCAAGGAGTGTCAACGTGGCGAAAATCGCCGTTGCGCGCCGATGGGGGAAAATGGGTAGGAAACCCATTGCCACGCCAATATAGCGCCGCTGTCAAGGGCTGTCAATTCCTCTGAAACGGCGCCTCGAGGGGGGTCCATCCGACCACCGCCACCTCGATCCGGCCCGCTCCGGCGCGGCGCAGAGCGACGCTCGCCTCGCGCACCGTCGCACCGGTCGTGAGGACGTCGTCGACCAGCAGGATCGACCGCCCGGCGACCGTCCCCGGGTGGCCGACCCGAAAGTGGCTGGCGCGGCTGCGCCCTCCGCGGTGTTGCCCGGTCTGGCGCGGGGCGAAGAAGCTTCGGGAGAGAGCGCGGCGCCACGGACGGCCGAGCTCCCGGGCCAGCGGCCCGGCGACGAGCTCGGTCTGATTGAAGCCGCGCGCCAGGCGCCGCGGCCAGGGGAGCGGCACCGGAACGACGAGATCGGGAGGGCTCCAGTCGGTTTCGTGAAGCCTGCGCTCGGCAAGGGCGCGGGCGAGTCCGCGGGCGAGGTGGGCGCCA
>JBDSRU010000107.1:0-2605 GCA_039929145.1 Thermoanaerobaculia bacterium | reverse complement strand
GGCGCGTGCCCGGCGGGCGCCGGCTCCCGCCCGATCCGTGTCGTTCACTCGCGCTCGAGGTAGGTGTAGCCCGAGAGGCCCTGCTCGTAGACCCGCAGGAGGTTGCGCGACTCCTCGAGGGTGATCCGCTTGTTGCGCAGGGCGATCTCCGAAAAGCGGCGGACGTTCGACACCAGATCGTCGCGGTCATAGCTCACGTACTTGAGGACGTCCGCGACGGTTTCGCCGGCGATCACGTCGTCGATGTGGTAGCCGCCCTCTTCGCCGAGCGAAACGTGCAGGGTATTGGTGTCGCCGAAAAGGTTGTGGAGATCGCCGAGGATCTCCTGATAGGCGCCCACCAGGAAGACGCCGAGGTAGTAGACGTCGTCCCCCACGGTGTGAAGCTCCAGCACGTCCTTGACGTCGCGCCGGTCGATGAAATGGTCGATCTTGCCGTCGGAGTCGCAGGTGATGTCGGCGAGCACACCGCGCCGTATGGGCTCTTCGTTCAGGCGATGGATCGGAACGACGGGAAAGAGCTGGTCGATCGCCCAAGAGTCAGGGAGCGACTGGAAGATGGAGAAGTTGCAGAAATAAGTGTCAGCGAGCGCCCGCTCCAGACCCGCGAGCTCCTCGGGCACTTCCGGAAGTTCGCGGATGAGGCGCAGGATCTTGAGCGCCAGCGCCCAGTAGATGTCCTCGGCGAGCACGCGCTGTGCGAGCGTCACATGGTTGAGATTGAACAGACTGAGGACTTCCTCGCGATAGCCGGCGGCGTCGTGGTAGGCCTCGAGGAAGTTCTTGCGCGACACTTCGCGGAAGGTGTCGAGCAGGTAGCGCACCGGCGCCGGCGTGCCTTCGGGAAGGACGTCGGGAAGCGTCCCGACGGTGAACTCGCCGACCCCGAGAACATCGACGATGAGCGCCGCGTGATGGGCGACGAGCGCGCGACCGGACTCCGAAACCAGCGTCGGATGGGGAATATTGTCCGCGTCACAGAGCTCCATCGTGCCGAAGACGATGTCGTTGGCGTACTCCTGCAGGGTGTAGTTCATCGACGACGTGAAGTTGGTCTGCGAGCCGTCGTAGTCGATCCCCAGACCGCCGCCGACGTCGAGGTAACGCAGCGGCGCGCCGAGCTTCGAGAGCTCGACATAGGTCCGGCCGGCTTCGCGCAGCGCCTCCTTGACGTTGCGGATCGACGAGATCTGGCTGCCGAGATGGAAGTGCAGGAGCTCGAGGCAGTCGAGCAGATTCTTTTCGCGCAGGAAGCGCAGCGCCTGGAACAGCCCGCGTGCGCCGAGTCCGAACTTGGAGCGGTCGCCCGCCGACGCCTCCCAGTGGCCGGCGCCGCGCGCTGACAGGCGCGCGCGGACGCCGATCGCCGGTCTGACGCCGGTGCGCTCGGCGACCTCGGCGATGAGCTCGAGCTCCGAGAACTTCTCGACCACCAGGATCACGTGGCGCCCGAGCTTCGAGCCCAGCAAAGCGGTCTCGATGTACTCCTCGTCCTTGTAGCCGTTGCAGATCACCAGAGCCTCTTCGTCCTCGAGCATTCCGAGGACCGCCAGGAGCTCGGGCTTCGACCCGGCCTCGAGTCCGAAGTGGTAGGGCCGGCCGGCCTCGATGAGGCGCTCGACGACGTACTTCTCCTGGTTGACCTTGATCGGAAAGACGCCGCGATAGGTGCCCTGATACCCGTACTCCGAGATCGCGCGCAGAAAAGCCTCGTTGAGCTCGACGACGCGTGCCTTGAGGATCTGCGAGAAGCGGATGAGGAGCGGCGCGCCGATGCCGCGCTGGCGGACCTCATCCACGAGGTCCTTCATGTCGACCGATGGGGCGCCGGGACCGCCGGGCTGGACGACGAGATTTCCCTTTTCGTTGGCGGAGAAGTAGCCGTTGCCCCACTGCCGGATGTTGTAGAGGTCGAGCGAGTCCTCGAACGTCCATTTGCGATGATTCAGAGTGGTCAAATTCCCTTCTCCCTGGCTTTCCTGGAGCAGACTCCGGCCGAATGGCCGGCGAAACTTTAGCATCTTCTTTTCGCCGCCTGGCGAAGGAATCGAGGGGAAGGCGGCCTAGGGTGCGCTCGTCAGGACGCTGATGTCAGTGGTCGACGGATCGGTGACGAGTGCCGCGGCGGTGAAGCGGATCGTGGAAGGAAAAAACGTGGCTCGGAAAGGAGCCGGCCTCTGGCTCAGATTGCGGAAGAGGTCGGCCAGCGAGCGCCAGCGCGCGGTGCTGGCGCCGAGCTCGAAAACCCCGGAGCCGATATATCCGCCGACGGCATCGCTGAGATCGAATCGCACCGTGCCGCGAAGGGCGTCGAGGTTGGTCACCGCCAGGGTCGCCTGGTCCGCGGGTCCGTTCGGAATCGAGAGGATCTGCTTGCTGGCGCTCGTCCAGAGGGCCTGAGCAATGCCGCTGACCGTGGCGCCGTCACTGCCGTCCGCATCGTTCGCCGAGCGCACGATGACCCGCGCCTGAAGAGCGGTGGGAGAGCCTCCCGGAAAGGCGTAGGTGGTGACCCGGAGCGCACCCCGTCCGGCGCCCACTCCGAAGACCGATGCCAGGAACTCATCGATCCTGGTGGTGACCTGCGGGGTCACGGAGAATCGGC